>DASQRX010000067.1:0-58963 GCA_035642635.1 Xanthobacteraceae bacterium | reverse complement strand
GTTACGGCCACCGCGACGCCACGATGATCCTGGTGGCTTACCGGCACGGCTTCCGTCCTGCCGAGCTTGTAGACCTCCGCTGGCAGCAGGTGGAGTTCGCCTCGGGAGCGCTGCATGTCCGCCGTGTCAAGCGAGGGACGCCCAGCACCCACCCCATCCTTGGGGACGAGCTACGCGCGCTGCGTCGCCTCCAGCGCGAGCAGGAGCCCAAGTCGCCTTTCGTTTTCACCTCAGAGCGGGGCGCACCCTTCGCGACCGCTGGCTTTGCCCGCATGGTTGAGCGAGCAGGCGCCGAAGCTCGGCTTGGCTTCAAGGCCCATCCCCACATGTTACGGCACGCCTGTGGCTACACCCTCGCGAACAGCGGGCATGATACGCGGGCGCTCCAGGCGTACCTCGGCCACCGCCACATTCAGCATACGGTGCGCTATACTGAGCTATCGCCGATGCGGTTCAAGGATTTCTGGAGAGACGACCCATAACGGGCATCGCGGCGGGCGCCTTTGTGAACGTCGGCTTGAGCTAGTGCCGTGTAAACACTTGTTACTGCAACACGGCAGTGTAAGGTCACTGTCCAAACTGGGAAAGTTGGGGGGTATCATGGAGAGAGAACTAACCGCAGAGTTCATTGGAACATTTGCGCTGGTCACAGCCGTCTGCGGGGCGGCCCTTTTTTCTGCACCCAGCGCAGGTCTCATCGCGGTGGCATTTGCGGTCGGATTATCCGTGCTTGCATCAGCTTATGCATTCGGTTCCATTTCCGGCGCCCATTTTAACCCTGCTGTTACATGCGGCTTAGTTGCTGCGGGCCGCTTCCAAGCCGGTAAGGCGGTGCCCTACATCATTGCTCAAGTCCTCGGTGGCATTGCCGCCGCTGCAATTTTCTACGTGATCCTCCAGGGCGCACCGGCCGGGGGAAAATGGAATAGCTTCACCGATATCTCGAATTTATACGGCGATGGGCATGCCTCAATTCTCTCGGCCGGCCTAATCGAGATCGTGATTACCGCGCTTTTTATTCTCGTGATCGTGAGCGTTACTTCTCCAAGCGCTCCGGCTGGCTTTGCTCCAATAGCGATTGGCTTCGCATTGGTGCTGTTTCACCTTGTCGCCATACCCATCACGAACGCATCTCTAAATCCCGCACGCTCTACTGCGACGGCCATTTTCGGTGGAGCAATAGCACACGCCTCCTTATGGCTATACTGGGTGGCACCGATTGCCGGAGGGGTTATCGGCGGCGGTATTGGACGATGGCTTCACGTTGCATATCGCAGCGGACCCACCAACCCGTGATCGATTAGCCGATCTTTGCCGCGCAGTCCCTAATGCGCAATGGACATTTGGAAGCGTTCAGTTCACGTGTGCTTCAAGCAACCCCCGAGTACACAACGAGAGTACACAGTGTAAAACTCGGGGTCGAAGAAAATCAATAAATTCAATGGTCATGAAGCGAAACCACGGACCCTGCGACGTCGTCATCAAGGCATGCAGGTCCTTGATCACGGCATTCAGATCGAGGCTCTTGAATTCCTTGGCGTAGTCGAACGCCTCGCCCATCGGATTGGACTGGGCCGAGTGCTGGTGGAGAACCTGCAGATTCAGCTGGTTCGGCCACCAGTCACGGTTCGTGTGCATCACCGGGCACTTGCCTGCGCTCTTGTCATCAGTCTTTGCGTCCATTTTTCTCTCCGATCGTGTTCTGTGATTTTCTTCGCGTTGTTTCGTCGCGCTTGGCCGCCGCGCGGGCCTGCGGTGATGGTGTTCTGGTTGTCGCCGACCGGCATGCCCGCGCGGCCGAAGCTTGTGCGGTGACCCAGCCCGCTCTGTCCATGCAAATTCGCGATCTCGAAAAGGAGCTCGGCGTGGAACTGGTCGAGCGGCGCACGGGCGAGGCCGCCTTGACCGAGATCGGCGGCGAGGTCGCCCGCCGCGCCGAACGCGTGCTGGCGGGGGCCCGAGACCTTATCGATTACGCCCGCCACCGCAGCCGCACGCTCTCGGGCCGGCTGCGGCTCGGCATCATCCCGACGCTTGCGCCTTATGTGCTTCCGAAAGTGCTCCCTGACTTGCAGGCAAGCTATCCGGACCTCACGATCGAACTGCGCGAGACGCAGACCAAGGTTTTGCTTGATGAGCTCGCCGGCGGCGATCTCGACGCGGTGATGTTGGCGCTGCCGTTGCCCGATGCCGAGATTGAAAGCATTCGATTATTCGACGACGCGTTTCTGCTTGCGGTGCCGGCCAGTGATCCGCTGCCGCGCAGCGCCCGCGTCGATCCTCGCGAGATCGATCAACGGCGCCTGATCCTGCTCGAAGAAGGTCATTGCCTGCGCGACCAGGCGCTCGCCTATTGCGCCACGGCGCGGCACGAAATGCCGCTGAGCCTCGGCGCCACGAGTCTCGCGACGGTGATGCAGATGGTCGCGAACGGTTACGGTGTCACGCTGGTGCCGGAAGTTGCCATCGATGTTGAAGTGCGCGATGAGCGCGTCAAGCTTCTGCGCTTTACCTCGCCGGAGCCCGGCCGTGCCGTTGGTCTTGCCTGGCGGCGGACATCGCCACGCAAGGCGGATTTCTTCGCGCTCGGCCAACTTGTCACGCAAGTGCTCGAAACGCGGACACGGCCGAGATTGGAAAAGCCCGCAGCCTACATGGGCTAGAAGCAACTATGCGGGCTCGAAATAAATATCCGGGCCAGAAACAAAAAAGGCGGCCTGTTGGCCGCCTTTTGCTTTGTCGTTGAAACCTTGAGCTGACCGCGCGTTATTCCGCGCCGCCCGCCGCCGCTTCGTGCGGCTGCTCGCCTTCGGCCTTCTGCTTGGCTTCCAGATCTTCGCCGGTGTCCTGGTCGACGACCTTCATCGACAGCCGCGTCTTGCCGCGTTCGTCGAAGCCCAAGAGCTTCACCTTCACTTTGTCGCCTTCCTTGACGACATCCGAGGTCTTCTGCACCCGGCGCGGCGCCAGTTGGCTGATGTGAACCAGGCCGTCCTTGGCGCCGAAGAAGTTCACGAAAGCGCCGAAATCCATGACCTTCACGACGGTGCCCTCATAGATGTGGCCGACCTCGGGTTCAGACGCGATCGACTTGATCCAGTTGATCGCGGCCTTGATCGATTCACCGTCGGCCGACGCCACCTTCACGGTGCCGTCATCCTCGATATTGATCTTGGCGCCGGTCTTCTCGACGATCTCGCGGATCACTTTGCCACCGGTGCCGATCACTTCGCGGATCTTGTCGGTCGGAATCTTGAAGGTCTCGATGCGCGGCGCGTATTCACCGAGCTCGGCGCGCGCGTGATCGAGCGCCTTCGCCATCTCGCCCAGGATATGCATGCGGCCGCCTTTGGCCTGGTTGAGCGCGACCTTCATGATCTCTTCGGTGATGCCGGCGATCTTGATGTCCATCTGCAGCGCGGTGACGCCTTCGGCGGTGCCCGCCACCTTGAAGTCCATGTCACCGAGATGGTCCTCGTCGCCGAGAATGTCCGACAGCACGGCGTAGCGCTTGTCCTCGAGGATGAGACCCATGGCGATACCGGCCGTCGGTCGCTTCAGCGGCACGCCGGCATCCATCAGCGCCAGCGAAGTTCCGCATACGGTCGCCATCGACGACGAACCGTTGGATTCAGTGATCTCCGACACCACGCGGATGGTGTAGGGGAACTCCTCCTTCGGCGGCAGCATCGGGCGAATGGCGCGCCAAGCAAGCTTGCCATGGCCAATTTCGCGGCGGCCGGGAGCGCCGATGCGGCCAGTCTCACCGACCGAGAACGGCGGGAAGTTATAGTGCAGCAGGAAGGATTCCTTATAGGTGCCCTGCAGCGCGTCGATGAATTGCTCGTCTTCACTGGTGCCGAGCGTGGCAACGACGATGGCTTGGGTCTCGCCGCGGGTGAACAGCGCCGAACCGTGCGTGCGCGGGAGGAACCCGGCCTCGACAACGATCGGCCGCACGGTGACGAGATCGCGGCCATCGATGCGCTTTGACGTATCGAGAATGTTCCAGCGCACGATCTTGGCCTCGAGTTCCTTGAACACGCCGGCGACCAGCGTCATCGGCCGGTCCAGATTGTCGGCGCCGTCCGGGAAGAAGTGCGCCATCACCTTTTTCTTCGCGGCGGCGACCGCATTCTGGCGCTCGTGCTTGGCTGGGATCGCATAGGCCTTGCGCAGATCCTGCTCGATGACGCCGAGCATCTCGTTTTCGAGCACAGCCGTCACCGGCATTGCGAACTCGCGCGGCTCCTTGGCGGCCTTTTCGGCAAGGTCGATGATGGCTTTGATGACCGGCTGGAAGTGCCGGTGACCGAACATCACCGCGCCGAGCATGATCTCTTCGGACAGTTCTTGTGCTTCCGACTCGACCATCAGCACCGCGTCTTGGGTGCCGGCGACGACGAGATCGAGCTTGCTCTCTTTCATTTCGTCGATGGTCGGGTTGAGGACGTATTCGCCGTTGCTGAAGCCGACGCGCGCAGCGCCGATCGGGCCCATGAACGGCACGCCGGACAATGTCAGCGCGGCGGAAGCCGCAACCATTGCGACGATGTCGGGGTCGTTCTCCTGGTCGTGCGAGAGCACGGTGATGATCACCTGCGTGTCGCAACGCCAGCCTTCGGCGAACAGCGGACGGACCGGACGATCGATCAGGCGCGACGTCAGCGTGTCCTTTTCGGTCGGACCGCGCTCGCGCTTGAAATAGCCGCCGGGAATGCGGCCGGCTGCATAGTATTTTTCGGTGTAGTTGACGGTCAGCGGCAGAAAGTCGACGCCGGGTTTGGGCTGCTTGGCGGCGACGACAGTCGCGATGACGGTGGTCTCGCCATAGGTGGCGATGACGGCACCGTCGGCCTGGCGCGCGACCTTTCCGGTTTCTAGCGTGAGTGGTCGGCCACCCCAGTCAAGTTCGGCACGATGAATATTGAACATTGCGATTTTCTCTCATGGTTTTCGCGAAGGCGCGAAAGCCATAAGCAAGACGGCGAGACACTGACGGCGCAGCAGCGAAGCTGCAATGCCGCATCAGCGTCTGGCGATCCTGCCATGGCCTTCAGACCTTCATCGGATATGAACGGGCAACGGCCCATTCGACAAAACGGCAGCTTCGCTGCCGGGTAACAGCGGGCGCCTCATGCGCTCCGCTGATGAACGCGCGGGACGTTCCCGCGCGCAATTTGTTAGCGGCGGATACCCAGCCGTTCGATCAATCCCTTGTAACGCCCATCGTCGGTGCGCCGGAGGTAATCGAGAATCTGGCGCCGCTGCGACACGAGCTTCAGCAAGCCGCGCCGCGAATGGTTGTCTTTGACATGCGTCTTGAAGTGATCGGTCAACTGATTGATCCGCTCCGAGAGCAGTGCAACCTGCACTTCGGGCGAACCGGTATCGCCGGACTTTACGGCGTATTCCTTGATCACTTCTGCTTTACGCGCGGTCGTTGTCGACATCGTTCTGAACCCTCTTTCTGCCGGCTCGGCCTGCGATGCCGGCTAAATTGAACACGCGTCGGGGAACGATCTCACCGCGTTCGACCTCGGCAATGGCCACAAGATGGCCGCTTGAGGCGACCTGGACCACACCGCGGAAGATTGAGGCATCCCGTCCGCGCAACAATGCGGCTTGGCCCCTTGCGAGCCTTGCCGCGTCTGCCGGGCTCACGGCCAGCGCCGGGATGTCGTCCAGCGCGGTCTCGATCGGCAGAAGCGTATCGGCGAGGTGTCCCTCGCCTGCCGCGGCTCTATGGCACAAAGCCTCGACCTGTTCCAGGGGTATCATGTCGGCTTCTTGAAACGGCCCGACCCGGTTCCGGCGCAGCGCCGAAACGTGGCCCAGCGCGCCAAGCGCCCGGCCGAGGTCGCGGGCCAGCGACCGCACATAAGTGCCCTTGCCGCACTCCGCCGCCAGCACCGCATGGTCTGAATCGGCCATATCCACTAGGTCCAGCCGGTGGATGGTGACCGCCCGAGCGGCCAATTCCACTGTCTCTCCGCCCCGTGCCAAATCATAAGCTCGCTCACCATCTACCTTAATGGCCGAGTATCGCGGGGGCACCTGTTCGATGGTCCCGGTAAAGCGCGGCAGCAAGGCCCGGATGGCCGCGGCGTCCGGGCGGCTGTCGCTGATCGCCACAACCCGCCCCTCGGCGTCGTCGGTGTCGCGCTCCTCGCCCCAGCGGATGGTGAAGAGGTAGGTCTTCCGGCTATCGACCGCGTAGGGCACGGTCTTGGTGGCTTCCCCCAGTGCTATGGGCAAGCAGCCCGAGGCGAGGGGATCGAGCGTTCCGGCGTGCCCGGCGCGCTTGGCGGCGAACAGGCGCTTGATGACGGCGACCGCGTGCGTCGACGTCATGCCGACCGGCTTGTCGAGCACGACCCAGCCGTGCACATCGCGCTTGTTGGATTTCTTTTGCTTGTTCGGCGGCCCGGATTGCTGATTGCCGGGCTGGCTTGGCTGTGGATCGGACAGTTCGGCGAATTCCTGCGCGCTCATGATTCGTTTTTCTCGCCGTCCGATTCGGTTTCGCCGTTCAGGTCGCGTTGGACTACAGGTGTTCGCAAAAGCCTCTCGATCCGTTCTGCTTCGTCGAATCGCTCGTCGACGCGGAATCGAATTTCAGGTGCGAATTTCAGGTTAACGCGGCGCGCGATCTCGCCGCGCACATAACGTTTGTGGCGTTCAAGCGCGGCGACGACTTCCTTTTCGCCGCGGCCGCCGAGCGGCATGATGTAGATCGTGGCGAGTCGCAGATCGGGGCTCATGCGCACTTCGGGAACCGTGATCATGTGCGTTTCGACGACCGGATCGTGGATGTCGCTGCGCGACAGCATTTCCGCCATCTCGTGACGAATCAGTTCGCCGACACGGAGCTGGCGTTGCGAGCCGCCCGCGGATTGTTCGCGTTGATGGTGCCGTGCCATTTTCTACTGCCGTCAGGCGCGAGCATAGCCGTTCGAAGAACGGCGTCGTTTCACTCGTATGCCCGCGCATCTCGCTTCAATATGCTTTGCTTCTAACTTCGGGATTGCCGGAAAAGGCCCGACAACGACGTGAAGTTGCGGACGTGAGTGTGGAACTCACAGCGTCCGCTGTACGGTCTCCACGCGATAGCACTCGATAGTGTCGCCGACTCTCATGTCCTGATAGTTCTCGAACGCCATGCCGCATTCCTGGCCGGCGACGACTTCACGCGCATCGTCTTTGAAACGCTTGAGCTGCGACAGCTTGCCCTGATGCACGACGACGTTGTCGCGAATGAGCCGCACATTGGCGCCGCGCTCGACGGTGCCGTCAGTGACGCGGCAGCCGGCGATATTGCCGACCTTCGAGACCTTGAAAATCTCGAGGATGGTAGCGTTGCCGAGCATGGTCTCGCGCAGCGTCGGCGCGAGCAGGCCCGACATCGCCTTTTTCACGTCATCGACGAGATTGTAGATGATGTCGTAATAGCGGATCTCTATTCCGGCGGCTTCGGCGGCCTCGCGTGCTTCTTTGTGCGCGCGAACATTGAATCCGATCACGGCTGCGCCCGAGGCCTCGGCCAGCGTAACGTCGGATTCGGTAATGCCGCCGGCGCCGGCGTAAATTATCCGCGCGCCGACTTCATCGGTGCCGAGCTTATCCAGCGCGCCGAGGATCGCTTCGATCGATCCCTGTACGTCGCCCTTGATCAGCAGCGGGAATTCCTTGCGGCCCGACGTCTTGAGCTGACTCATCATCTGCTCAAGCGAGCCGCGCATGCCGGTTTGCCGCGCCGCCATCTTTTCGCGCTTCTGACGCTCGCGATAATCGGTGATCTCTCTCGCCCGCGCTTCGGAATCGACGACGGCGAGCCGATCGCCGGCCTCCGGCGTACCGTTGAGGCCCAAGACTTCGACCGGCATCGACGGTCCCGCCGCGACCACGGAGTGGCCGGTATCGGACATCAGCGCGCGGACGCGGCCCCATTCGGTGCCGGCTACGACGATGTCGCCTTGCTTGAGCGTGCCGCGCTGCACTAGCACGGTAGCAACCGGACCGCGGCCGCGGTCGAGCCGCGCTTCGATCACGGTGCCTTCGGCCGGGCGGCTCGGATTGGCCTTGAGTTCAAGCACTTCCGACTGCAGCGCGATGATGTCGAGCAGCTTATCGAGATTGGTCTTTTGCTTGGCCGAGACTTCGAGTTCGAGCACGTCGCCGCCGAGCGATTCGACCTGGATTTCATGCTGCAACAATTCGGTGCGCACGCGCTCCGGCCTAGCGTCGGGTTTGTCGATCTTGTTGATGGCAACGATGATCGGAACCTTCGCGGCCTTGGCGTGCTGGATCGCTTCGACCGTCTGCGGCATGACGCCGTCATCGGCCGCGACCACGAGCACGACGATGTCGGTGATCTTGGCGCCGCGGGCGCGCATGGCGGTGAACGCAGCGTGGCCGGGCGTATCGATGAAGGTGATCCGTCCGCCGGACGGTGAGGTCACCTGATAAGCGCCGATATGTTGCGTGATGCCGCCGGCTTCGCCGGCCGCGACTTCAGTCGAACGGATGGCATCGAGAAGCGACGTCTTGCCGTGGTCGACGTGGCCCATAATGGTGACAACGGGCGCGCGCGGCTGCAAGTTCGCCGGCTCGTCCGGCGCGTCGAACATGCCTTCTTCGACGTCCGCCTCGGCGACGCGGCGCACGGTGTGGCCGAGTTCCTCGGCGATGAGCTGCGCGGTATCGGCGTCGATCGTGTCGGTGATTTTCGCCATATGGCCTTGCTGCATCAGGATGCGGATCACGTCGACGCCGCGTTCGGCCATGCGGTTGGCCAATTCTTGGATGGTGATCGTTTCCGGGACGATCACTTCGCGCGCGATCTTTTCCTTCGGCTCGTCGCGATGTCCGGTCATGCGCTGAACGCGGCGGCGGAACGATGCGACGGAGCGCTCGCGTACTTCGTCGGCCGACAGCGCGGTCACCACAGTGAGGCGCCCGCGGCGCTTCTCACCACCAACGCCAGCGCGCGTCGGCTTTGGCGCTGCCGGCGCCGGCCGCACGGTGGTACCGCGGCGCGCGGTGCGCGGGGCTTCTTCCTCGTCAGCCTCTTGCGCCGGGCGCGGCGCGCCGACTTTGAGCGGGGTCGCCGTATCGGCGCCAAAGCGCTTCTTGGCGACCTCGTCGGCCTTGCGCTTGGTCTCTTCATCGTGCTTGCGGCGATCTTCTTCGTCGCGCTTGCGGGCTTCCGCGGCGGCGCGCTCGATGCGATCGGACTCTTCGCGGGTTCGCCGAACGCGAGCCTCCTCCTCGGCGCGCTCGCGCTCCTCGTGCTCGCGCAGCTGCGCGCCGGCGAGCGCCTGCGCGCGCGCGCTGCGTTCGTCGTCGGTCAGAGTGCGCAGCACGACCCCTGAAGTCTTGGGTGAAGCGGCGGGGGCGGCGCTAGGGGACGCCGCGGGTGCGGCGCTGCGCGCAGCGGCAGGCGCCGGCGCAACGGCGCGCTTCGGCGCGGCCGCAGGCGCAGTAGCAGCCGGCTCCGGCTTGGCCTCGCCCGGACCGATGCGGCGCTTAACTTTTTCGACGACGACCGCCTTGCTGCGACCGTGACTAAAACTCTGGCGCACCATGCCTTGCTCAACGCCAGGACGCTTGAGCGTCAGAGTCTTGCTCGGGGCCACGCTCAGCTTCTCGCCGCTATTTTTGGTCGTCTCGGTCATTCGTATCCAATTCCGTTCGCTTGTTCTTTATCAGTGCCGGATCAGTGCCGCGCGGCCTTGCCGATACGGGTACCGGCATTGGTGCCTTGACTTGTGCCTAAATCGCCGGTGCGAAATCGTTCCAAACGCCGCAATCGCGCCAAAAACGTGTCGCTCACAGGTCCGGCGAGCAAGGCTGCATGTATCACATTTGGCCGGCCAAGTGCCAAATCCAATTGCAGCCCGGTGAGGGTCGAAACCACCGCGACCGCACCGCCTTTGGAGCTTCGACGCAGTGCAGCATCGAGCTTTTTCACGCCATCGGGGGCTGCCTCGCCGGCATGCAGAAGGGCCATTACATGGTCACGCGTTAGCGCATTCTCAACCTTGGCGAAGCCTGAAACGACGGATCCGGCCTTGGCGGCGATCGCCAGCGCATCGAGCACCGCTTGCCCGAGCAGCCGTCCGGTGCGATCGAGAAGGTCGGTGGGCAGCCGGACGTCGCGCTTGAAACCCCGCGCAAAGACCTTGCGCTTGATCGCTTCGCCGAGGACGTCCTCAGTCGCCGTGACCCAGACGCCGCGGCCCGGCAGCTTGCGCTTGAGGTCGGGTACCGCCTCGCCATCCGGTCCGATCACGAACCGGATCAAATCGGAAACCGGACGCACCTCGCGCGTGGCGACGCACAGGCGCTCAACCTCCTGAGCCCGCGGCCCCTGATCGAGCTCGATTTCGTCGGCGGCGGTCATGCCTTAGGTCGGGCTCCGTTAGGCTTCAGACTCGGCCGGCGCCGCTTCGGCTGCCGGCGGCGGCGCAAGATCGGCCTCGGTGACCCAGCCCGCTTTGAGCCGCGCCTGCATGATGAGGGCTTCCGCTTCCTCGCGCGAAATCTCGAAACCGTCGAGAATGCCGGCCTGCCGGACCGCCTCGCCGTCCTTGCGCTCGGTCCAGCCGGCCAGATCGTCGGTGGCGCAGCCGGCAAGATCTTCGACGGTTTTGATGCCGTTCTCGCCGAAGCGGACCAGCATCGCCGAAGTGACGCCCTCGACATCCCGGAGTGCGTCTTCGACGCCGAGTTCCTTGCGCTTGGCATCGAGCTCGCCCTCGATCTTGGCGAGATATTCGCGCGCGCGGGTCTGCAGCTCGTTGGCGGTGTCGTCGTCGAACCCTTCGATGCCGGCGACCTCCTTGGGGTCCACCATGGCGAGTTCTTCGACCGAACTAAAACCTTCCGAGGCGAGTAATTGTCCGATCACCTCGTCGACATTGAGCGTGTCGATGAACATGCGCGTGCGATTTTCGAATTCCGCCTGGCGGCGTTCGGATTCTTCCTGCTCAGTCAGAATGTCGATGTCCCAGCCGGTGAGCTGCGACGCGAGCCGCACATTCTGGCCGCGCCGGCCGATCGCGAGCGAAAGCTGCTGATCGGGGACGACCACTTCGATGCGCTCGCGTTCTTCGTCGAGCACCACTTTGGCGACTTCAGCGGGCGCCAGCGCGTTGACCACGAAGGTGGCAATGTCTTGCGACCACGGAATGATGTCGATCTTCTCGCCCTGCAATTCGTTGACCACGGCCTGCACGCGCGAGCCGCGCATGCCGACGCAGGCGCCGACCGGATCGACCGAAGAATCACGTGAAACCACGGCAATCTTGGCCCGCGAGCCCGGATCGCGCGCTACCGATTTGACCTCGACAATGCCGTCGTAGATTTCCGGCACTTCCTGCGCGAACAATTTTGCCATGAATTGCGGGTGCGTGCGGGACAGAAAAATCTGCGGCCCGCGCTGCTCGCGGCGGACGTCGTAGATGTACGCGCGGATGCGGTCGCCGTTGCGGAACACCTCCCGCGGCAGCATTTCGTCGCGGCGCACGATCGCTTCGCCGCGGCCGAGATCGACCACCACGTTGCCGTACTCGACCCGCTTGACGATGCCGTTGACGATGTCGCCGATGCGATCTTTGTATTCGTCATATTGCCGGTCGCGCTCGGCCTCGCGCACTTTCTGCACGATCACCTGCTTGGCCGATTGCGCGGCGATGCGTCCGTATTCGAGCGGCGGCAGCTTGTCGGCAATCGTGTCGCCGACCTGCGCCGCGGGGTGATGACGCCGGGCTTCGTCGAGCGTGATCTGAGTCGCTGGGTTCTCGACCGCGTCGACAACCAGCATATGGCGGGACAGATGCAACTCGCCGCTTTTCGGATCGATCTCGGCCCGAACCTCGGTTTCGCTGCCATAGCGGGAACGCGCCGCCTTGGCGATCGCGTCCTCCATGGCGCCGAGCACGATCTTGCGGTCGATCGCCTTTTCACGGGCGACCGCTTCGGCGATCTGCAGCAGTTCGAGTTTGTTGGCGCTAACCGTCGCCATCAGGCATTCTCCTTGCGTTGATGCTGTTTGCCCCGGCGCAGCGACTGCGCGACGAGCGCATCGGTGAGCACGAGCCTGGCTTCCGTCATCTCATTGATCGGCAGCAATACGTCGACACGATAATTCTCCGCTTCGCCGCACCGCAGGCGCACACAATCGCCCTCGGTGCCGTTCAGCTCGCCGCGGAACCGGCGGCGGCCGTCGATGGGCGCCTGCATCTCTACATGCGCGACGTGGCCGGCATAGCGATCGAAATCGGAGCGCCGCACCAGCGGCCGGTCGATGCCGGGCGAAGAGATTTCCAGCCGATAGGCGCTCTCGATCGGGTCGGCGACATCGAGCACCGGCGACAGCGCGCGTGAGGCGATTTCGCAGTCTTCGATCGTCATGCTGCCGTCCGGCCGTTCGGCCATGATCTGGACCGTGCAGCCGGCAAAAGCCGATACCCGTGCGCGAACAAGCCGATAGCCGAGCGACGCCAGCACCGGCTCAACGACAGCCGCGACGCGCGCCGCGCGCCCCGGCTCGGAGATGAGCCGCGGCTCGTCGGCAAAACTTGCGGAATCAGCGTTCGTCGTCCTGTCGTCCATGCTTCTTTCGGATCATTGCGTCTTGCGGACCGTCTTTGCGCGAAACGTGCAGTGCAGAGCGTCGTCAGGGCTTCAGGTAATAAAAAAGAGCGGGCCCCCGGGGGAACCCACTCTCAAAACCGTTCGGTTATGAGGTATCCAAGACGGATGGCGCAAATATAGCGGTTTGTCAGGCCTTTGCAAGGGCGAGGAAGGCGGCGGCGGGTTAATTCGAAGGCGGCCGCGGCCTTGGGGTTGCAACATTTCTTTCAGGATTGGTGAATTATTCTGCTGCCTGAGGGGCGAAATTGAAACTCGCCGATTTCCGGCACTCGCCCCCGCAACGTTGCCTGCAACTGCCGTCCCGGCTCCGCGGTTTTTCAAAGAGACCGGTGGCAAGAAGAGCGGTGAATTGACGATGAGTGCCGCCGCCTCGCTCATCCCTGAACTCGAAGACGTCATCCAGCATGGCACGCGTCAAAAGCGCGCCGAGATGCTACAGCGCATCACCATCCTCTTTGTTCACGGCGCAAGCCGCTATAACGCCGAGCAAGTCGATCTCTTCGACAATGTCTTCGGTCTTCTCATCGCAGAAATCGAGACCAAGGCGCGCGCCGCGCTGTCCGGGCATCTGGCGCCGCTTGAGAATGCGCCGGCTAATGTCTTGCGGATGCTGGCGCTTGATGACGACATCACCGTCGCCGGCCCCGTTCTGAAACGGGCAAAGCGGCTGAAAGAAGCCGACCTCGTCGATCTGGCCCAAACCAGGAGTCAGGCGCATCTGCAGGCGATCTCTGAACGACGCGTGCTCGGCGAGGCGGTCACCGACGTGCTGGTCCGGCGCGGCGATCGTGAAGTTGCCCGGCAGGTCGCCGAAAATCGCGGCGCGCGCATTTCGGAGAGCGGCTTCGTCCGCCTGGTCGAACGCGCCGAAAGCGACGGCGTGCTTGCCGAGAAGGTCGGGCTGCGCCCGGACATTCCGCCGAAAATGTTTCGTGAACTGCTGACCAAGGCGACAGCGGTCGTGCATCAGAGACTGCTCGCGGCGGCGAGCCCGGAATTGCAAGCAGAAATCCGCCGTGTCCTGGACAAGGTTTCGGGTGAAGTCGGCGCGCGGGTCGGTCCGCGCGACTATCGTGCGGCGCAGCGGGTCGTGCTCGGCCTGATGCAAGGCGGCCGCGTGAACGAGGCGGTGCTAGCCGGCTTCGCCGGCGAACACAAATACGAAGAGACGGTGGTGGCGCTGGCGGCTCTGTCCAAAGTGCCGATCAAGATCGCCGACCGGCTGATGGCTGGCGAAAGACCCGATCCCGTGCTGATCCTGTGCAAAGCAGCCGGCATGGGTTGGCCGACGGTGAAGTCGATTATCGTGTCACGTTCGGAAGGCAGCGGTGTTGGCATCCAGGGATTGAACGCGGCTTTGGCAAACTACGAGCGGCTTTCGGCGTCGACGGCGCGACGCGTTGTACGCTTTTGGCAGGTCAAACAGAACGCCTAAGTTTTTCGTTGGAGCGCGATCATTTCCGAAAACCGGTTTCCGGCCTGGATCAAGTTCGAGGGCAGGCCTTTTCGGGATCATGCTCTAGATTCTCCGAAAAATTAGAAAGCACGACGCTCTTTCTTCCCGGGCGGCTTTGGTGTGGTAGCGCGTTCGCGTGAAGCCGGGCCAGGCCGTGCGCCAATCGTCGGCGCATTGCGCTGTCCATTCGAAATTCGGCGAACGCGTGAGACGTTGCAGCGTCCACGCGGCATAATCGGCAATGTCGGTGACGAAGCGGAACTCGCCGCCCGGCTGCAGGATGCGGGCGAGCCGCACGACCATGTCATCCTGAATAAATCGGCGTTTCCAATGCCGCCGTTTTGGCCATGGATCGGGATGGATCAGGTCGATCCGCGCCAATGATTCGTCCAGGAGCCAGGCCATGAGGCCGACCGCATCGTCGAAATGCAGGCGCACATTGCTCAGCTTCTTGCTTTCGATCGCGGCGAGCGCTTTGGCCATGCCGTTGACGAAAGGCTCGACGCCGATGAAGCCGGTGCGGGGCAAGTTCTCCGCCTGCGCGATCATCGATTCGCCTCCGCCGAATCCGATCTCGAGCGCAACCTCGGTCACAGGATCTGGAAACAGGGCCCGCAGGTCAGCCGGTGCTGGCTGCGTCAGATCGATGGCAAGCCGCGGCAACAGCGTGTCGATCAGCTGCGCCTGATGCGGGCGCAGCTTGTGGCCTTTGCGCCGCCCAAAGAAGGCGCGGGATTTGTTGAGCTCCGGCTTGTTGGGCTGTGGATTCATAACCGTCATTGCCCCGCTCGCCGCTGCCACTCGCGCCTTTCATTCCCAGCTATAGCAAAGACGCGAATGGCCGGCACGAGCTTGCGCTTGTGCCGGCCATTACGAGAGTTCTGTCGATCGTGTCAGCGCAATGCGCCCTTGATCGCAGGGGCGAGGTCGGTCTTCTCCCAGGAAAAGCCACCGTCCTTGTCCGGCGCGCGGCCGAAATGGCCGTAAGCCGCGGTGCGACGATAGATCGGACGGTTAAGCTTCAGCGTGCGCCGGATATTGGTCGGGGTGAGGCGGAACAGCTCGGGAAGGAGCTTTTCGAGCTTCTTCTCCTCAACCTTGCCGGTGCCGTGCGTATCGACCAAGACCGACATCGGATCGGCGACGCCGATCGCATAGGCGACTTGAATGGTGCAACGCTCGGCGATGCCGGCCGCCACCACGTTCTTGGCAAGGTAGCGCGCCGCATAAGCCGCCGAACGGTCGACCTTGGTCGGATCCTTGCCGGAGAATGCGCCGCCGCCATGGGGGGCATAGCCGCCATAGGTGTCCACGATGATCTTGCGTCCAGTCAGGCCGCAGTCGCCGTCGGGACCGCCGACAACGAAGTTACCCGTGGGGTTCACAAGAAAATCGGACGGACGGTTCGGCATCCAGCCTTTCGGCAGCGCTGATTCCACGGCATCCTCGATCATGTCCCGGACCATGCCGGGCGTATATTTTTTGCTGTTACGCGTTTTCTCGTTGTGCTGCGTCGAGACGACGACCTTGGTGCAGCCGACCGGCTTGCCGTTGACGTATTGAACCGTGACCTGGCTCTTGGCGTCCGGCTGCAAATCGAACAATTGGCCGGAACGGCGCTTATCCGAGAGTACTTTGAGGATCTTGTGGGCGAAATAGATCGGCGCCGGCATGAACGAGTTCTTCTCATAGACCTCGCTCTCGGTGCAGGCGAACCCGAACATCATGCCCTGGTCGCCGGCGCCTTCCTCTTCGCCGCTCTTTTTCTTTTTGGCGTCGACGCCCATGGCGATATCGGGCGACTGGCCGTGCAGCAGCACCTCGACATCGGCGCCGTGAAAGGAGAAGCCGTCCTGGTCGTAGCCGATGTCCTTGACCACATCGCGCGCGATCTGCGTGATCAATTCGCGGTCGACCACCGCCTTGCTGCCGATCTTGCGGAACAACTGACCACGGCCCTCGCCTGCGATCACGATCTTGTTCGTCGTGCACAGGGTCTCGCAGCCCAGCCGGGTATTCACGAGGCTGTCGTCGGCGATGCCGAGTTTGACATCGCGCTCGATGAACGCGTCGAGAATAGCATCAGAAATTTGATCGCAAACTTTGTCGGGATGGCCTTCCGACACTGACTCGCTCGTGAAAAGATAATTGGCGTGCGCCACAGCGAAACACTCCCTCAAAACGGGCCTTGAAGTGATTGGCTTCAAAGCTGACCCCGCGCGGTCTTGAACGCACTGACCTGAGCGCTCCGACTCGAACGCTCTGACTTGGCCGCGCTGACTTGCGCCGTTGTTACAGCGTAATTTTGCGCGGTCAAGGTGGGGGCAGAAAGTGGGCAAATGCCCGCGTCGCGCCGCGTTAAACGGCGACTATTTCTCAGCGCTTTTCGCGGCTCGCGATTTGCTCGACCAGATCGACTATGCGACGGCGCAATTTTGAATCGTCGATCCGCATGAATGCCTTGGTCAGCGCCAGGCCATCGGAGGTGGCGAGAAAGTCGGACACATAAGCAGGTGAGGGCGCCTCGCCCATGCTGTCGGTCTTTGTCCCCAACTGCGCACTGGGCGCGCCTTCGAAGAAAAAAGAAACCTGAACTTGGAGGATTTGCGAAATCTGTTGCAGCCGGCTCGCGCCAATCCGGTTGGTGCCCTTCTCATATTTTTGTACTTGTTGAAACGTCAGGCCCAAAGCGTCCCCGAGTTTCTCCTGACTCATCCCAAGCATCATCCGGCGCATACGCACGCGGCTGCCGACATGCTTGTCGGTCGGGTTGGGCGCCTTTTTGGCCAACATTTTTGTTTGCTCCTGTTCTCGAAGTAAGTTCAACGGCTATACACACCAAATCCGTCACAAATGAAACCACATTGCCGTTTGATGCAAATCTGCGAGGGCCGCAGCGTTTAGAAATATTATAATCTACTTTATTTGGCCCGTCGGGAACGGCCTCGCGCGCCCTGGTTGTATCTTAACCACAACTAAATATTTTCCGGCCGCTGGCGCCTGACCCCACATCGTACATCGTACACCAGCATACCATTATGCATCTCACGCCGATCGCTGGATTGTCGCCGATGCTCAGATTTTTATCATGTCGGCTTGCATACGGCGGCGGGCGACCGCGATGAGCGCGATAACAACCATGATGGCGGCCGGCGCATCGCCGACCCGCGTATAGAGCGGCGCGCTAATAGACCGCGGCAACGGCGCATCGAGCACGCCCTCGGCGCCCAGCGCCAATGAATTGATGACGCGTCCGAGCGGATCAATCACGGCTGAAATTCCGGTATTCGCGGCGCGCGCGATCGGCAGGCCTTCTTCGATCGCGGTCAGGCGCGTTTGCTGGAAATGCTGATACGGCCCGGTCGAGATGCCGAACCAGCCATCATTGGTAACGTTGACGATCCAACCCGGCCGTGCGCCGGACGAAGCGATCTCGCTAGGAAAAATGACCTCATAGCAAATGAGCGGCAGCGCATTCGGGGCGCCCGGTATCGCGATGACGCGATGGCGATCGCCCGATAGAAAACCGCCGCGCTCCTCGGTCAGCGCCCGCAAGCCGATGCCTTCGAGGATTTTCTCGAACGGCAAATATTCGCCGAACGGCACAAGATGCACTTTGTCGTAGATCGCTGGGATCGCCCCGGTGTGATCGATCACATAGATCGAATTGTAGACGCCGGAATCGCTCGGATGATCCGGGTCGGCGAGCCGCACGGCGCCTGTGATCAGGACGGTTTTTGGCGCCAGTAGATTTGTAATTTGTGCAAACGCATCGGCCTCGCGCGTCAGGTAAAACGGAAAGGACGATTCCGGCCAGATCAAATGGGTAACATCGCCGATGCCTCGCGATTGCAGACTTAAGGCGCGGCTCGAGAGATCGATGTAGCGGCTCATCACCTCTTGTTTGGCCGAGTAATTGAAGCGGACATCCTGCTGCAAGTTCGGCTGCATGATGCGCAAATGCATGCCGTCCACCAGGCGAGTCGGCGAGCGCACCAGGCGGATCGCGCCGTAGCCGCCTAGTGCTATGAGGAGTGCCACACCCAGCGCCAATGGCATCCAGTTTCGGCGCGTTTCCGCGCGATCGTCGGTCAGTGTCGCCGGCGTCGAGAACACCAGGACGGTGATGAAGGTGAGGCCCGAGATGCCGATGACCGAAGCGATCTGCGCCAGCGGCAGCGGGAAAGTCAGCGCATAGCCGAAGGCATTCCAGGGAAAGCCCGTGAACAAATAGCCGCGCAGCCATTCCGTGATCGTCAACGACGCCGCCAAGGCGAAAATGCGCGAAGCGCCGCGCGTCCACAGCATGCGCGCCAGCCCCACGCCGACGGCGGTATAGATGCCAAGCACCGCGGGCAGGCCGATCACTGCGAACGGCATCAGCCAGCCGAAAGTCGGTGCATCGACCAGGAAGGCGAAACCCATCCAATAAAGTCCGGCGACGAAATAGCCGAAGCCGAACCACCAGCCTGTCGCCGCCGCGGCCGCCACGCCGCCCCAGCGGCCAGCGCCCGCGCCGTCGATCAGCCAGACCAATGTCGGGAACGTCAGAAACAAGATTGGCCAGGCATTAAATGGCGCCATCGCCAGCGCCGATAGCGCGCCGGCGACAAAAGCAATGGCCCAGCGCCGCCAACCCCACGCCAGCACGATCGAATTAATCAGATGCTTCAGCTTCACGGGGTGCGCGGCGTGTTCGGGTTCGGCCGATTGGGCTCCTCGCGCGGCGAAGCCTGCCGCGCCGCTTGGCCGCGCGGCAACACCGGCGCGTCACGCCCGGCGCCGGGGCGGCGATCTTTGCGCAGATAGATTCGCACGCGCTTGACGCGGCGCGGATCGGCGTCGAGTACTTCGGCCTCGAACGGCTCCGGTCCCGGCACCAATTCGCCGCGCACCGGAACATGACCGGCTTTGATGACCAGATAACCGCCGATCGTGTCGACCTCTTCGGCGACGTCGCCGACGTCGAACTGTTCGCCGATGGCCGCGCGGACGTCTTCAAGACTGGCCCGGCCGGTGGCGACGAAAGAGCCGTCGGCCTGGTGTATCACCGTCTGGCCCTCCTCCTCGTCATGCTCATCGGCGATATCTCCAACGATCAGCTCGACTAGATCCTCGATCGAAACCAGACCGTCGGTGCCGCCATATTCGTCGATGACCAGCGCGAGGTGAATGCGGGTCGCCTGCATCTTGGCGAGCAGATCGAGTGCCGGCATCGACGGCGGCGCGTACAAAGTTTCGCGGATGATCTTCGCCGCCACCAGGGGCATCGCCAGATCGATATTGGCGAGGTTGAGTTCGGCCTGTTCCGGCGGGTCTTCCGGTTGCCCGCGTTCGCTGGAAGGTTGTTGCGTCGCGCGTGCCGCCATGAACGCCATCAGGTCGCGGATATGGACCATGCCGCTCGGGTCGTCGAGCGTATCGTTGTAGACCACGAGGCGAGAATGTGTCGCGCCCTCGAATATTTTGACGAGCTCGCCGAGCGCGATGTCCTGCTGCACGGCAACGATGTCGGCGCGCGGCACCATGACACGTTCAATCCGCGTCTCGCGCAGGCCGAGGATATTCCGCAGCATCGTGGCTTCTTCGGGCGAAAAGCCCGATTGCGGCTGCTGCTCGGCCGTCAGCACGAGCTCGAGGTCCGCGCGCGTCGAAGCCGCCTTCCAACCGAACAGAATGCGCATGACGCGCGTCAGCCAGCCCTCTGACGGCTCGGCTGTTTCCGATATCACCATCGGCAGCGAGCGGTTCTCACTTTGATCGGTACGGATTGGTGATTGCGACATCATGTGGATTTCTGAAGGCCGCGAAGAATTTCAGGATTTTTGCGAAAGCTTGGAAGGAGTCTTTTTGGCCGCAGGCTCGCACCCATAAGGGTCAGGGATCTTAAGCTGCCGCAGAATGTCACGTTCGACCTGTTCCATCTTGAGCGCGTCCTTGCCGCGCGAGTGATCGTAGCCGAGGAGATGCAGAAAACCGTGCACGGCAAGGTGGGCAACATGATGGGCGAACGGCTTATGTTCGCCGCGGGCCTCACGTTCGATGGTCTCGTAGGCCAGCACGATATCGCCAAGATGCGGTTTGGGATTTCCGCTTTTCGCCGGGAATGACAATACGTTCGTGGCCTTATCGATGCCCCGCCAATCCCGGTTAAGCGCGCGTATCGCCGAATCATCGGTCAGGACGATAGCAAGCTCCGCCCCCCTTGTTGACCGGGTGGCGGCAGCGGCCCGCGTGACCGCGCGCCGCACGATCGATTTGACCCTTTTGGTGTCTTTCCAGCGTTTGCAATCGACCATGACGTCGATTTTCAGCGCGGAACTTCGCACCGGACGTGCCGCTCGCGTCATTCCCGCCGCTCGCGCTTGCGCGCAGCCTCTTTGTCATAGGCGTCGACGATGCGCGCCACGAGCTCGTGGCGAACGACGTCGGCCGCGGTGAAATTCGCATAGCCGATGCCTTCGACGCCGCTTAAGAGCCGCACCGCGTCGGCAAGTCCGGACGTTTGGCCGGACGGCAAGTCCACTTGGCTCGGGTCGCCGGTCACGATCATCCGGCTGTTCTCGCCGAGACGGGTGAGCAGCATTTTCATCTGCATCGCCGTCGTGTTCTGCGCTTCGTCGAGAATGATGGCCGAGTTCGACAAGGTGCGGCCGCGCATGAAAGCAAGCGGCGCGATTTCGATTTCGGTCGATTGCAAAGCGCGCTCGACGATGCGCGCATCCATCATATCGTAGAGCGCGTCGTAGATCGGCCGTAGATAGGGATCGACCTTTTCCCGCATGTCGCCCGGCAGGAAGCCAAGTCGCTCGCCGGCTTCCACCGCCGGCCGCGACAGCACGATGCGATCGACTTCCTTGCGTTCGAACAGCTGCACCGCATGCGCCACCGCGAGCCAGGTCTTGCCGGTCCCGGCGGGGCCGGTCGAGAACACCAGCGCATGGCGCTTGAGCGCGCGGATATAGGCGTCCTGCGCCGGCGTGCGGGCGCGCACCCGGCGCTTGCGCAAATTGATCTCCTCGAAACTCTCCCGCGCGGCGGCGGGATCGAAATCGAACAGCGAGCCTTGCGACAGCGCAAGCCGGATGGTGCCGTCGACATCGCCCTGGGAAAGCTCGTCGCCAGTTTTGAGCCGCTCATAAAGACTTTCGAGTACGCGGCGCGCCTGATCGCAGGCTTCGCGCGACCCTTCAATCGTGACTTGATTGCCGCGCGAATTGGCGACGATGCCGAGCCGGCGTTCGATCAGCGCGAGGTTCTGGCCATACTGCCCGAAGAGCTGGGATGCAAGACGGTTGTCGTCGAAAGTCAGAACAATCTGTGCCGTGTTATCGGTCGCGACGAAGATCGATTCTTCCGTTTCGGGTGTTCGCAATTCAGGCTCCTGCGCGAAAAAGAGCGGGCTCTCGTCCAGGCGCTCTTTTAGGCTCTTGCGGGGTTTGCGGTGCGGGCGGTGACGGAGATTTCCGCAGCGTGCCGAACAAGCTATTGCCGACGGCGTCGGTGATCGTGACAGCCGTGGTCTCGCCGATGAGCGATTGCGGCGCCTCGACCGGCACCGGCTGCAGATAAGGCGAGCGGCCGACGATCTGGCCGCCATGCCGGCCGGGCTTTTCGAACAGTACGTCGAAGGTGCGGCCGACGCAGCTTTGATTGAACGCCTCCTGCTGACGGTCGATGGCGTCTTGCAGGCGTTGCAGGCGTTCGGACTTCGCCTGTTCGGGCACTTGATCGTCCATGTCGGCGCCGGGCGTGCCGGGGCGCGGCGAATATTTGAACGAAAACGAGCCGGCGAATCCCACCTCGTCGATCAAGCTCAGCGTGTCGGCGAAATCGCTGTCGGTTTCGCCGGGAAAGCCGACAATAAAATCGGATGTCATCGCGAGATCAGATCGCGCCTCGCGCAACCGGCGCACAATATCGAGATAATCCGCGCGGCTGTGGCGGCGGTTCATGGCCGCGAGAATCCGGTCGGAGCCGGATTGTACGGGAAGATGCAGTTGCGGCATAAGCTGCGGCAAATCACGATGGGCCGCTATTAGATCGTCGTTCATGTCACGCGGATGACTGGTGGTGTAACGCAGCCGGCCGATGCCTTGGACGCGCGCGGCTTGTTCGAGGAGGCGCGGCAGCGGCCAGGGCTGCCCATCCGGTCCGAGCCCATGGTAAGCGTTGACGTTCTGCCCGATCAGCGTGATCTCGCGGACGCCCGCCGCCGCCAAATGCTCGATTTCGGCGCGGATTTTCTGCACCGGCCGCGACACTTCGGCGCCACGCGTATAGGGCACGACGCAGAACGTGCAGAACTTGTCGCAACCTTCCTGCACGGTAACGAAAGCTGAAACGCCGCGGGCGCGGATCGCGGCAGGACTTGGTGCGGCGAGCCGATCGAACTTGTCGTCGATTGGAAATTCGGTGTCGACGGCTTTATCGCCGTGTCGGGCGCGGGCCAATAATTCTGGCAGCCGGTGATAGCTTTGCGGGCCGAAGACCAGATCGACCGCCGGCGCGCGGCGGATGATCTCCTCGCCCTCGGCCTGCGCGACACAACCGGCGACCGCCACCACAACGTTCCGGCCCAGCGCGGCAGCCGCGTCCTTCATAAGGCGCACACGGCCGAGCTCCGAATAGACTTTCTCGGCGGCCTTCTCGCGGATATGGCAGGTGTTGAGGATGACGAGATCGGCGTCCTGGGCCTCGGCCGTCTCGACATATCCTTCCGGCGCCAAGGTGTCCGCCATACGACGCGAGTCGTAGACGTTCATCTGGCAGCCAAAGGATTTGACGTAGAGTTTGCGCGGTTCGTTCATGCCGGTGGTTCGAGCTTAAGTTATTGCTTTAGCTCGTTAATTCCGCTCCAGCGTCCAGGCTCCGCTCCTGGCGGAGGCAGGCGGCCATGCCGCCCGATTGTCTTACCGGGATTCCCGCCAAAAAGGAATGCCGGCCGCTGCATCGCGCTTCGCATTCGGTCGATCTCGCATTTAGTCCAGCGCTTGGACATTGGCCTCCTTGACGCGCAATATTGCCGCCATGGCAGTCTCCTCCCGTATGGCCCGATTTTTCGGGTCCATCATCATTCTAGAGATTTTTAGGCGGCCACGTCAGCCGAGATCGCGTCGCAGGACGAGCGCCGCGTCGCCACGGTCGTAATAGCTCAGGCGCTTGCCGACTTCACGAAAGCCGGCGCGCCGATAGAGCCGCGTCGCCGGCGCATTATGCTCGCTCACTTCGAGAAACACCGTGCGCGCGCCTAGCCCCGCCAGCTGCCGCAAGTGCAGGTCGAGCAATGGCCGTGCAAGTCTTTGCCCACGCCAAGAGGGTGTGATCGCAACCGACAGGATTTCCACTTCGCCGGCCGCGAGCCGCGACAGAATGAAGCCGATCAGCTTCCGGCCGCTCATGGCACGATGGGCAACGACGTTCTTGTCGATGAGGAGATTGTAGATTTCGTCCTCTCCCCAGCCGCGCTGGAACGATGCGCCGTGGATCGCAGCTATGGCCACGGCATCGCCCGGCCGAGCTTCGGTGAAGGCGGGCGCGCCGCGCGCGAAGAAGCGTGACAGAAAGCCGATCATCGCCGCGGCACGGAGGCCGCGTTTTGCGGCTGCGCGTCCGGGGCGCGCAGATATTGCGGCTTCGGCGGCGCTTGCACTTCGGCGACGACAGCGCCGATTTGCGCGACCCAGCCGATGTCGGGCGCTTCGCGCGCGTCGACGATGACGGGCACAACCGCGGTCTCGGCAAGACCAAGGGCGACGGTATTCGCCGCCGAGCCGACGATGCGGGCAGGGGTTTCGGCCGCCGCGCGCACCGCTTCATTCAACGGTGCGACCCGTGGCGTGATCAGTGTGCGGCCGCCCGCACCGAAGACTTGCAGGTAGACGTGGTCGCGCCGCGCGTCGATGGCAGCCACGACCGGAATTTGATCGTCTTCAGCGAGATAGGGCGCCGCATAGGCTGCAAGCGTCGTCACGCCGACGACCGGGACGTTGATGGCGACGCCAAGGCCGCGCCCGGCCGAAATGCCGACGCGCAGCCCGGTAAAGCTGCCGGGCCCCGTCGTCACCACGACGCGTTCGAGATCGCCAAATGCCAGTCCCGATGTCTTCATCACGCGCGCCACAAGCGGCATCAGCGCTTCGGCATGGCCGCGCAGCATCGGGAGGCTTTCGCTGGCAATGAGTCCGCCATTGGCCGTGTCGAGCACGGCGGCGGAACAAGCCGCCAAAGCCGTATCGATGGCGAGCACGCGCATGAAGAGTGGGACTCTGCAGAAGCCGGCGTAACAGCCGAGCTACATTAGGCCCGGCTACAGCCGGATTACATTACATGGGCCGGACTTCGGTGACGTCGGGGATGAAGTGACGCAGCAAATTTTGGATGCCATGCTGCAGCGTCGCCGTCGATGACGGGCAGCCCGCGCACGACCCCTTCATGTTGAGATAGACGACGCCATCCCGGAAACCCCGGAAGGTGATATCGCCGCCGTCATTGGCGACCGCCGGCCGCACCCGCGTTTCGATCAACTCCTTGATCGTGGCGACGGTCTCAGCGTCACTGGCATCAAAGAACTCTTCGCCATCGTTGCTCTCTCCCGTCACGGCATTGGCGAGGAGCGGCGCGCCGGACATGAAATGCTCCATGACGGCGCCCAGGATCATCGGCTTGAGCTGCTGCCATTCGCCAGCGCTCTTGGTCACGGTGATGAAATCGGACCCGAAGAACACGCCGCTGACGCCGAGGATACCGAACAGCCGCTCGGCCAGTGGCGACTGCGCCGCCTGGTCGGCATCGCGAATGTCGAGCGTCCCGTTTTCGAGCACCGGCCGTCCGGGCAGGAATTTCAACGTCGCCGGGTTTGGCGTCGCTTCGGTCTGGATGAACATGGCAGCCTCCGGCATCCGGCGCAGCATAAGCGCGATGTCACTCTAATACGTGGCGAATTGCCAAGAAAGTGCAAGTGCAAGTTCGAGAGTTAGGCTCAAGGGTAAGTTCGAGGCCGGATTGCGGCTAAGCCCGCACCAAACCGATGATATCCTTGACCGCATTCATGGTTTGCCGGGCCAGTTTTTGCGCCCGTCCGGCGCCGTCAGCAAGGATCGCATCGATTGCCGCGGGATCGTGCATTAGCCGTTTCATCTCCGCGCCGATCTGGCCGAGGGAGGCGACGGACAGGTCGACCAGCGCGCTCTTGAAGGTCGAGAACTGCGCATTGCCGAATTCCCTCAGTACAACGGCCCGTGTTGTACCCGCGAGCGCCGCATAGATGCCGACCAAATTGTCGGCCTCGGGACGGGTCTCGAGACCCTTCTCTTCGCTAGGCAGCGGTTCGGGATCGGTTTTTGCCTTACGAATTTTTTGCGCGATGGCGTCGGCGTCATCGGTGAGATTGATGCGCGAATAGTCGGACGGATCCGACTTCGACATTTTCTTCGAGCCGTCGCGCAGCGACATGACGCGGGTTGCTTCGCCGGTGATCAGCGGCTCGGGCAACGGGAAGAAGATTTCGCCGAAACCCTTGTCCCTGATCGACTGGCCGAAGTCGTTGTTGAATTTCTGCGCGATGTCGCGCGACAGTTCGAGGTGCTGCTTCTGGTCCTCGCCGACCGGCACATGGGTCGCGCGGTAGACCAAAATGTCGGCGGCCATCAGCGTCGGATAAGCGTAGAGGCCGACCGACGCATTCTCGCGATCCTTGCCGGCCTTTTCCTTGAACTGGGTCATGCGGTTGAGCCAGCCGAGCCGGGCTACGCAATTGAACACCCAAGCCAGCTCGGCGTGCTCGGCCACCTGGCTCTGGTTGAACACGATGTGTTTCTTCGGATCGATGCCGCAGGCGATAAAGGCCGCGGTCACTTCGCGGATCGCCTTGGGCAGATCGGTGGGATCCTGCCACACCGTGATGGCGTGCAGATCGACCACGCAATAGATGCAGTCGTAGCGGTCTTGCAGCTCGACAAAGCGCTTGATGGCGCCGAGATAATTGCCGAGATGCAGATTGCCGGTCGGCTGCACGCCGGAAAAGACCACTTCCTTGAATGCCATGCAGGGCCTCCGCGCCGCGTGCGCGTCCATGCGGGTCCTGTGCCATGGCCATGGCTTGCTCTGCAAGTCTTGCGCTGCAAGTCTTGCCCTGCAAGTCCCCGCCGGTATAGTGCGCGCCGTCCCGCACGAGTATTTTTCATGAAATCAGCCCGTTATGACGTTCTCGGCATCGGCAATGCGATTGTCGACGTGATCGCCCGCGCCGAGGAAGATTTTTTGATCAAGCAAAAAATGACCAAAGGCGCGATGGCGCTGATCGACGAGCCGCGCGCCGAAGCGATCTATGACGCCATGGGGCCGGCGGTGGAAACCTCAGGCGGATCGGCGGCGAACACGATCGTCGGGCTCGCCTCGCTCGGCGCCCGCGCGGCCTTCGTCGGTAAGGTCAAGGACGACTTGCTCGGCCGCGCCTTCACCCACGATATCCGCGCCGCGGGCGTCGCGTTCAACACGGCGCCGGCCTCCGACGGTCCCTCGACGGGGCGCTGCTATGTTCTCGTCACACCGGACGGCGAGCGCACCATGAATACCTATTTGGGCGCGGCCCAGGATCTGCATCCGGCCGATATCGACGCCGACACGATCGCAGCGAGCGCGGTCACTTATCTCGAAGGCTATCTGTGGGATCCGAAAAACGCCAAGGATGCGTTCCTCAAGGCGGCGAAGATCGCGCATGAGGCCGATCGCAGAGTTGCGCTCTCGTTGTCGGATGCGTTCTGTGTCGATCGCTGGCGCGACGAGTTTTTGCAGCTGATGCGCTCGCGGACGGTCGATCTCATCTTCGCCAACGAGGCGGAATTGCGCAGCCTCTATCAGACGGCGGATTTCGACACCGCTATTTCGGCTCTACGTAAGGATATCGAGATCGCGGTGATCACGCGCAGCGAAAAAGGCTGCCTGGTGCTGAGTCCCGACGGCGAAGAGGCGGTGCCGGCGTTTCCGGTCGAGCGCGTCGTCGATACGACCGGCGCGGGCGACCTGTTCGCGGCGGGCTTTCTGTCCGGCCTGGCGCGCGGCGCCGACGACCGGACCTGCGGCCGGCTCGGCGCGCTCGCCGCCGGCGAAGTGATCCAGCATCTCGGCGCGCGCCCGGAGGCCTCGCTCAAGGACCTCGCGCGCGAGAACGGCCTGTTGGATTAAAGCCTCGGCCAGTGGCCTAGCCCGGCCTCTCCGGTAACCAATTGCTAACCGAACATGGTTAACGACTTGGTCACCAGCAATTCCGGAGATCCGCATATGGCCGAGAGTCAGGACCACGCCGACGGCGAAAAGGTCGACCCGATCAAAGCAGGCGCAAACAACGCTTCTGGCAGCGAAACCCCGCCGGTGGCGGAGGACAGCGCCGACGCTGCCACGGGCAGCGAGCTCCACAAGAATTTGCCGATGGTCCTGTCGCCAAAGCTCGGTGCCGACGAAGACGAACCCGTTGAAGAAACCGCTCAGAAACCCGCGGAAGAGACCGTAGCGGCGGCTGCTGCGCCGGCAAACTCGACGCGCTTTCTCATGCTCGCCGCGACCGTCGCCTTCACGGCCGCGTTCGGTTCGTTCGTCGGATCGGTCACGGGCTCGGGCTTCGCCCATATTTACTACCCGGCGGCTTCTTCCAGCTCCAGCTCGCAGGTGTCCGCCGACACCACGACGCTGCAGCAAATGAACGCCGAGCTCGCCGCGCTCAAAGCCGAAGTCGATTCCACGATGCGCGGCACCAATGGCCAATACTCAAAGATCGCGGATCGGCTCGATCGGCTCGATCAGCATTTTGCCTCGGCCGACACCACGGGTTCGATCGCAGCGAGCACCGCGCCCTCGCCGGACCAGCCGAAAATCAACGATCGGATTTTGCAGGACTGGGTGGTGCAAGGGGTGCAGAACGGCCGCGCCCTGGTCGAGAGCCGTTACGGCGGCATGTTCGACGTCGGCGCCGGCAGTGTCCTGCCCGGCGTCGGCCGGGTCGACTCGATCAAGCGCCAGGACGGCCAGTGGCTGGTGCTCACTGCGCGCGGCACGATCACCTCGGGCCGCTGAGCGGTATCTCTCCCGATCATCCGGAGGTTGCGACCGACCTCAATAACCTCGCGAGTTTGCTGAAAGCCACCAACCGACTTCTTGAGGCGGAGCCGCTGATGCACCGGCACGTTGTGATTTTTGTTGAATTCACACGCAAGACTGGGCATCGCCACCCGCATCTCGACGCGGCGTTTGAAAACTACGCCGGTCTGCTTGCGGCCATGGGGAAGAACAAAGCAGAAATTGCAGCCGCGTGCGTAGAGCTGAGACGGCCTTTGAGGTGACAAGACACGCGCAAACGTGAAAAGCGCGGGCATAATGAGTTGAAACTTGTAACTTTCTTGTAACTTTGGAGTCTTAAACGTCCACGCTCGCCGTCAGCGCATGCGCCTCGATGAAGACGCGGCGCGGCTCGACCTTGTCGCCCATCAGTTCGTCGAAGATCGTATCGGCCTCGTCGATCTCCTTGACGCTCACGCACAGGAGCGAGCGCGCATTGGTGTCGAGCGTGGTTTCCCAAAGCTGGCTGGGGTTCATTTCGCCGAGGCCCTTGTAGCGCTGCAGCGATACGCCCTTGCGGCCGGCTGCCGTCACCGCCTCGAACAGACCGACGGGTCCGAAGATGGCCGTCTCCTCGTCCTTGCGCCGCAGCATCGCCGGCGGCATCGGCCGCGGATAGATCTGCTGCAAGGACGGCGCGAATTCATCAAGCTTGCGGGCATCTGCGGAGCCGAGGAGCGCCTGGTCGATGACGGCGACTTCCTTGACGCCGCGCACCGTGCGCTCGAACTGGAAGCCCGTGCCTTCGGCGAACTGACCCTGCCAGCCACGCTCGGTCTCCTCGGCAAGTGCGTCGAGGCGTCGTGCGATATAAGTGGCCGCGGCCGCGGCGGTGGCGGGATCGCTGGTGACGCGCGGATGCAGCACGCCGGCGATCGCGGCTTGCTCGATGACCTGGCGGTTATAGCGGCTGTGCAAGCCGCGCAGGAGATTGCGGATCGAGCGCGCTTCCTCGACGAGTTTGCGCAGGTCGTTGCCGGCGCGCACTTCGCCGGACGATAGCCGCAGCGATGAGTCTTCGAGACCGGTATCGATCAGGAAATCCTCCAGCGCGTGCTCGTCCTTGAGATATTGCTCGGACTTGCCGCGGGCGATTTTGTAGAGCGGCGGCTGGGCGATGTAGAGGTAGCCGCGGTCGATGATGTCGCGCATCTGCCGGTAGAAGAAGGTCAAGAGCAGCGTGCGGATGTGCGCGCCGTCGACATCGGCGTCGGTCATGATGATGATCTTGTGGTAGCGCAGCTTGTCGATGGCGAATTCGTCGGCGCCGATGCCGGTGCCGAGCGCGGTGATCAAGGTGCCGATCTGCTCGGACGACAGCATCTTGTCCATGCGGGCGCGTTCGACATTGAGGATCTTGCCGCGCAGCGGCAGGACGGCCTGAAAGGCCCGGTCGCGGCCCTGCTTGGCGCTGCCGCCGGCCGAGTCGCCCTCGACGATGAACAGTTCCGATTTGGCAGGATCCCGCTCCTGGCAGTCGGCGAGCTTGCCGGGCAGCGAGGTAATGCCGAGTGCGCTTTTGCGCGTCATTTCGCGCGCCTTACGCGCCGCTTCGCGGGCGGCGGCCGCCTGGATGACCTTGCCGACGACGATCTTGGCCTCGCCGGGGTGCTCCTCGAGCCATGACTTGAGCATGTCGTTGATGACGCCCTCGACCACGGGACGCACCTCGGACGAGACCAGCTTGTCCTTGGTCTGTGACGAGAATTTCGGATCGGGCACCTTGACCGACAGCACGGCGGTGAGGCCCTCGCGGCAATCGTCGCCGGTCAGCGCCACCTTCTCCTTGCGCGCCACGCCGCTTGAATCGGCATAGCCGGTGATTTGGCGCGTCAGCGCGCCACGGAAGCCGGCCAGATGCGTGCCGCCGTCGCGTTGCGGAATGTTGTTGGTGAAGCAGAGCACGGTCTCGTGGTAGCCGTCGTTCCACCACAGCGCGCATTCGACGAGCATGCCGTCGCGCTCGGCCTTCATCACGACCGGCTGCGGCACCAGCGGCGTCTTGTTGCGGTCGAGATATTTGACGAATTCCTCGATGCCGCCCTCGTAGAGCAATTCCTCGCGGTGCTCGACGGCATGACGCACGTCGGAGAGCACGATCTTGACGCCGGAGTTGAGGAAGGCGAGTTCGCGCAGCCGGTGCTCCAGCGTCGCGAAATCGAACTCCGTCATTGTGAAGGTCTGCTTCGACGGCAGGAACGTCACCTCGGTGCCGCGCTTGTCGCGCGCGGCGCCGACCATGGCCAGCGGCGCGACCGCATCGCCGTCGCGGAATTCCATGGCGTGTTCCTCACCGTCGCGCCAGATGGTGAGCTTGAGCCAGGTCGACAGCGCATTGACCACCGAGACGCCGACGCCGTGCAAGCCGCCGGAGACCTTGTAGGAGTTCTGGTCGAATTTTCCGCCGGCATGGAGCTGGGTCATGATGACCTCGGCCGCCGATACGCCTTCGCCCTTGTGGATGTCGACCGGGATGCCGCGGCCATCGTCGCGCACGGTGCACGATCCGTCGGGATTGAGCGTGACGGTGACTTCCTTGGCATAGCCGGCGAGCGCCTCGTCGATGGCGTTGTCGACGACCTCGTAGACCATGTGATGCAGGCCCGAGCCGTCGTCGGTGTCGCCGATATACATGCCCGGCCGCTTGCGCACGGCATCGAGCCCCTTGAGCACCTTGATCGATTCCGCATCGTAATCGGAGGACGCTTCGGGGGTCGGTTTGCGGATAGGTTCAGCCATGCGGGGGAGCTCGCGAATCGCTTGCAAAAAAACGCTTGTGAAACGTTGATTCTTGTACACGAAAACGGCGCCGCGTACAGGTCAAAGTGATTAGGCGTAAGATATTGCCAAATCGCCATTTTTCAAGGTTCTGGCCACTGCCGAATCGAGCCCCTATTCGGCCCCGAAAGAGCCCCATCCGGTAACGATCTTAAAGCATCAATCATCAGCTCTGCCGGCAAGCGCGGATCAAGATCAGGCGCGTCGCGATTGCTTCTCCGCCGACGATTTCAGGAGATGCTGGTCGCCCGGCTGATAATCGGGAATCGGATGCTGGAACGAGCCTAATGCGGCGGTCCAGAGTTCCACGCGATCAATATCGGAGCGCAACCGCGCGATCGCTTCGATCAGATTGCGGACGATCATATCTTCCGTGGGTTCGGGCATTGCGGCCTCTATCGTGCAGGCTCTGTCCCGTATCGGGCATTTCTTTCTCCTCCCCAACTATTAAAGAGGCTCGACGCCCTCTTGTTCCCCGCTTTCAGTGGGTACCCGATTTCGGCTCCAGACGGCCGAATCTGACTTCCACGACCGCGGCGTCAGGCTCGACCTCGACAAACAGCGCGGGGTCGGCGCCGGTCATCCATACCTGCGTACCGAGTTGCCGAAGTTCCCCGTGCAAGGCGCTGCGCCGCGCCGGGTCGAGATGCGCGACGACCTCGTCGAGCAGCAAGATCGGCGCATGCCGGGTCATATCCGAGATCAATCTCGCATGCGCCAGCACAAGCCCGATCAAAAGCGCTTTCTGCTCGCCGGTCGAAGCGTCGGCGGCGGCGACGCCCTTTGGCGCATAGATCACGTTCAGATCGGTCAGATGCGGGCCGTCGAGCGTTCGTCCTGCCGCCGCGTCGCGGGCGCGATTGTCGCGCAGCACTGCGCGGTAGCGCTCCTCGATTTCGCTCGCGGGATGCGCCGGGAACAATCGCTCCATCCAACCTTCAAGCGCGACCTCGGCCGCGGGGAAGGCCGAGTCCCTGCGGCTCGCCAGCACGGCTTCGAGGCGGTGCACGGTCTCGGCGCGCAAGCTCGCGACCGCGACGGCGAGTTCGGCGGTCTCGTGCTCGACCGCATCGAGCCAATGCGGGTCGGGCCGCGGCTCTTCCAAGAGCCGGTTGCGCGAACGCAGGGAGCGGTCGAGCGCGTTGACGCGGGCGCCGTGCTCGGCGTCGACCGCTAGCACCAGGCGGTCGAGGAAACGGCGGCGCTCGGACGGCGGGCCGGCAAAAAGACCGTCCATGGCCGGCACCAGCCAAAGCAGGCGCAGATGATCGGCGAAAGCCGAAGCCGAGGCGACCGGCTCGCGATCGACCCGGTATTTGCGCTGGACTATGCCCTCGTCGGGCGGCCGCTCGATGCCGGTCCCGAGCGTCGCCAGCCCGAGCGCTCCGTCGATCTCGGCGGACACCGCCCACGAGCCGTCGCCTTCGCTGAACGCGACTTCGTCAAGGGTGGCGCGGTGTAAGCCGCGGCCCGGCGCCAGGAAGGAAATCGCCTCGATCAAATTGGTCTTGCCGGCCCCGTTCGGTCCGACGAGCACGATCGTTGTCGCATCGGTTTCAAGCGACGCTGTGTGGTAGTTGCGGAAGTTCGTAAGCCTGATCTGGCGAAGGCGAGCGGGAGTCATGGAAGATCGGTTCTAGTCGCCATAGCCGGGCTTGTCGCGGCCATCCATGCCAGACGTCTGCGAGGCCTAAATTTGCCGCGCCTCAAGACATGCATGCCCGGCACAAGGCCGGGCATGATGGGAAGTCAGACCAGCGGATCTTCGCCTTATACCCGCATCGGCATCAGCACATAGAGTGCGCCGCGGGGATCCTTGTCCTGGATCAGGGTCGGGGAACCCGGATCGGCAAGCTTGAGCACCGCCGCCTCGCTTTCGATCTGCGCTGCTATGTCGAGGAGGTAGCGCGAGTTGAAGCCGATATCGATCGGATCGGCTTCATAGGTGACCTCGAGCTCCTCGTTGGCGCTGCCGGAGTCCGGGTTGGTGACCGACAACAGCAGCCGTCCGCCGGTGATCGACAATTTGACGGCGCGGCCGCGCTCGCTCGACACCGTCGACACGCGATCGACCGCTTCCTCGAATTCCTTCTTGTCGACAACGAGTTCCTTGTCGTTGTTCGCCGGAATGACACGGCCATAGTCGGGGAACGTGCCGTCGATCAATTTCGAGGTCAAAATCGTCTGGCCGATCGTGAAACGGATCTTTCCGGGCGACAGCTCGACTAAAACTTCGGCCTCGCCGTCCTCCATGAGGCGTTGCACTTCGCTGACGGTCTTTCGCGGTACGATAATGCCCGGCATGCCGCTGGCGCCTTTCGGCAGCTCCAGTTCCATCTGCGCCAGCCGATGGCCGTCGGTCGCGACGGCGCGCAGCGCCTGCGCTTTGCCGGAGCCCGCGGCATGCAGATAGATGCCGTTGAGGTAGTAGCGGGTCTCTTCGGTCGAGATGGCGAACTGTGTCTTATCGATCAGCCGCTTGAGGTCGGCGGCTTTCAGCGTGAATTTGTGCGTCATTTCACCCGCCGCGAGATCCGGGAAATCGCTTTCCGGCAGCGTCTGCAGCGTGAAGCGCGAGCGGCCGGCGCGGATCGCAAGGGCGGCGCGGTCGCCGGACGATTCCAAAATGATCTGCGCGCCTTCAGGCAGTTTGCGCACGATGTCGAAGAACATATGCGCCGGCACCGTCGTCGATCCGCCAGGAGCGACTTCGGCCGCGATGGCATCGGTCACTTCGACATCGAGATCGGTGGCTTTCAGCGACAGCTTCGATTTGTCGGCGTGCAATAGCACATTGGCCAGGATCGGAATGGTATTGCGGCGTTCCACCACGCGGTGGACATGGCCCAGCGACTTCAACAATTCGGAACGCTCTACCGTGACCTTCATTGGGAAATCCGTTCAAACGCCGGACCAGAACCCTGGCGGACGACAAAGGTGGCGCGGTGCAGCGGTTTCGGCAAGGCCGGGGTGCAACCGGTCCGGCCTTTTTGCCGCTTTTTCCCTGTCTTTTCACAGGCTTTTGGGGAATTGCCGTCGGCCGTGAGGGTCGGCTGCGGCCATCCGAAATGAGAATCCGTCGTCTTGCACCGATCCCGGTCTCGTCGTCAGTCAATCTTGAAGCTGCCGTTTGAGCCCCTCGATTTCCTCGGCGAGCGTACTGTCATTGCCGACTAGATTTTCGATTTTGCGAACCGCGTGCAGCACAGTGGTGTGATCGCGCCCGCCGAAACGGCGGCCGATTTCCGGTAGCGAACGGAGCGTCAAAACTTTCGCCAAATACATCGCCACCTGACGCGGTCGCACGACATTGGCGGTGCGCCGCGACGATAAAAGGTCAGCGCGGCTGACATTGTATTGGCGCGCCACGACACGCTGGATGTCCTCGATCCGCACCCTTTTCGGCTCGGCAGGCCGGATCAAGTCGCGCATTTCGCGCTCGGCCATTTCCAGCGTGACCGGCTGGCCGGTCAATTTGCTGTGCGCGAGCAGCCGATTGACGGCGCCTTCGAGGTCGCGGCCGTTATGGGTCACGGACTTCGCGATATAGACCAGGACCTGCGGCGGCACTTCGAAGCCGGGATGGTGCGTGCGCGCCGCGCAGATGCGGCTCTTGAGGATTTCGAGCCGCAGCTCTTCGCCGAGCGAGCCGATTTCGACCACAAGCCCGCCGGCTAGTCGCGAGCGGACCCGATCATCGAGACTTTCGAGGTCAGCCGGCGGCCGGTCGCTCGCGATCACGACCTGACGCCCAGCATCGATCAGGGCGTTGAGCGTGTGGCAGAACTCGGCCTGCGTCGAGCGGCCTTGCAGGAACTGCAAGTCGTCGATCACCAGCACATCGATGGCGCGGACCGCCTCCTTGAAGGCCAAGGTGGTCTGCGTGCGTAGCGCCGACACGAAACCGTACATGAAGCGCTCGGCGGTCAGGTAGAGCATCTTGCGGTCGCCGGCGCTGTTGCCGGCCCAGGTGATCGCTTGCAGCAGATGGGTCTTGCCCAGCCCTACGGCGGCGTGCACGTAAAGCGGGCTGAACATCAACGGCTCGCCGCGCTTGCTGGTCGCGACCTGCTTGGCGGCGGCATGCGCGAGCGTGTTCGAGCGGCCGACGATGAAGCTGTCGAAGCTCAGGCGCGGATCGAGCGGCGAGCCGCCCAGAGCCTCGTGCACCGTCATGAACGGCACGCTGGCGCGAATTTCGCTGCCGTTGGCATAGCTGTCGCGCCCGTTTTGCAACGGCGGCGCCACCTCCGGCATTTTGGGTTTGGCGACCATCGGACGAATCGTCGCCGAGCGCACGCTCAGTTCGAGGCGCGTGACTTCGGTTTCCTCCGACTGCCACCGGGTCAGCACTTTCTCGCTGTAATGCGATTGAATCCAGTTACGCAGGAAGCGCGTCGGAACCGAAAGGCGCACCACGCCTTTGTCCACGGCATCGAGCTCCATCCGCCCGAACCAGCTTGTGAACACATCGTCGCCGAGTTCGGAACGCAATTGGTCTTTTACCCGCCGCCAGCGCTCCTGATCCGTGCTTGCCATTTGGTTCCGTCTTTCCCGAAGTAAAACGTTATCCACGCCGCCGCGAGCGAAAAGCTCTCCCTGCCCGGCGCTGCCGAGTCACATCTCGTTTTCGTAAGGAGTGGTTCAGTCGCAGCCCGCACCCGGCTACCGCATCAGGGCGGCGGCGGCTTCAGCCGCTGGCTGCGGCTCTCGCCCAAAAGGGTCTGCCCGAAAAAGTCTTGCGGCGCGGAGCCAAGCTCACAGCCGATAATGAATTGCAGTTCACCATCATGCCCCACCTCCATCGCTCCCAGAGTCGATGGTCGTCCGTGAATTCGTCGTGCAACGCGGCTGCGAGACTTCTACCTGCGTGTTCGAGTAGGCTGACCGCCGGCGCCGGCTGCTTTTAGGCCGTAGAAATTCAGCGCGACGACGAAGTCAGGACGGCATCCCGAAGACACACCTCTCCCGCACCCATTCTTGATGAGTTTCCACCTAGACGCTTGTTGAAGACCTTCGATGTGAAGGGAAGGAAACCCTAGCACGCGATGAGCGACCTGCAACCGTAAAAAAATAACTAAAAAAGCCGCGCGAATATTGGACTTTCAGATGGGCGTCAAAAGCCGCAGACCAGCCTCGCGCTCAAAGCATTGAGTCAATTTGCCGATTCACAAAAATGTTATGGGATTGTAATGCGCGAAAGCCGTGGTCCCAAGACCCGGAGCAAATAACTTTTTGACGTAGCTGATTCCGAGTGACTCAAAGTCCAATCGCGGCCGTGAGCAATAACCCATTCATCGCAAATAAGTTATTTTGATCATTTTCATCGGGTAGCCGTCCGCGACCAAAAAATCAAGCAAATGAAGAATAATCGAGCTGGCGCACGCCAACAGACGCGCAGAAATTTGCGCGACGACCAGCATGGCCGTCATTGCAGATTGCAATGACAACTCCACAACAGTTTGATGGCAATTCACTATTTTGCCGCGAGCGGCACCGGTCAATCCCGGATCGAGCGCGTCCGAGCGAAATTATTTCGCGAGCTTGGCGATCCGGTGCGCAAGCCGCGAGACTTTCCGGCGGGCTGCGTTGCGGTGCACGATATTTTTTTGCGCTGCACGGATGATCGCCGGCTCGGCTTCGGCCATGGCGGCGACGGCGCGCGCGCGGTCGCCGGCGGCGATGGCCTCCTCGACCTTACGTACCGCAGTGCGCACGCGCGAACGCCGCGCCTTGTTGACGGCGGTGCGGCGGACGGCCTGACGGGCGGCCTTCTTGGCGGACTTTGTATTAGCCATGGTTGAACACAGTCGATCGTGAATGAGAGCGGGGCTTATAGGGGTGTCAGGCCCCATCGTCAACGCCAGCCGCGGTTCTGGCACAGAACCCGTCCAGCCCCTATCCGCGTGTACGAATGCCTAATCATAGCCCGCTAGGCGACGCGCTTGGCGCGGACCGCTTCGTATCCGGACACCACCGCAGCGCGGTCCGCCGCCGGGAATCCCGAAAGCGGCGGCTCCATCAGGGCCCAGTGCGGGTCATTATGGATATGCGCGAGCAGCATCTTGATGCCTGGGACCAGCGGCTTGCCGTTGAACAGATTCCGGATCGTCACGGCTTCGGCTAATGCGGCGGCGTCACCCGAACGAAAGGCGCGGGCACAGAGGTCGGCGTTCAAATTGGCGGTCGCCGAAATACAGCCGGCAAAGATGCCCGACCGGGCCTCGGGCAGCGCTGCTTCGGTTGAAGGGAATACTTTGAAGCGCGGTAGGATGCCGGCTGCCTCGCGCGCATAGGCCATATCGCCGGATGAATCTTTCAGCCCCACAATGCGTTCGCCGAACGTATCGAGCAGGCGGCGGATCAGCGCGACATGCCAGGGCAGCCCGGATTGCGCCGGGAAGTGATAGAGGTAAATCGGGATCGGCTTCGCCGCGGTCGCCGTCAGGATCGTGCCGATATAGGCGATCAGCCCGTCGTCATGGACTCCCTTGTAATAGAATGGCGGCAGCACCAGCGCGCCGGTAAAGCCGAGCTCGGCGGCATGTTTGGTCAGCGCGATCGCGTCGGCGGACGCGGCGGCGCCGGTCCCGACCATCATCCGATCGAGCGGCAGGCCGCCTGCCGCGTATGCGCTCATGACACGCTTACGCTGATCAAGCGAGAACGAAGTCGCTTCGCCCGTGGTGCCGAGCACGTTGAGCCCGTCGCAGCCGGTGTCGAGCAGGAAGCGCGCCAATGCGGTCGACCGCGCGCAATCGGGCTCGCCCTTGGCGTCGACCGCTGTCGCGACCGCGGCGATCACGCCATGGAGTGTTTTGGTTGCGCTCATGGGAATTCTTACCTCTGCCGGGCCGGTTAGGATGGCTTGCGCCAGTCCGTGATCCAGTAAAGCATGAAGCGCTCATGTTCAATCGAGCGCCAAAGGGTCGGGCCGGGAACTGGAATGCAAAGCTTCGATGTCATCATTGTCGGCGCCGGCGCCGCGGGTTGCGTGCTGGCCAACCGGCTGTCGGCGCGTTCAAGCTCAAACATATTGTTGCTCGAAGCCGGGCGCGATGTCGTGGGCGGCAAAGAGCCGACCGACGTGCTCGATTCCTATCCGCGCTCTTACTACAACGACGCCTATTTCTGGCCAGGCCTGAAAGTACACTGGCGGCGCCAGGACAATTCTCCGCCGGTCGGGTTCTCCCAAGGGCGTCTCTTAGGCGGCGGCTCCAATGTCATGGGCATGGTCGCCTATCGGGGCACGCCCGACGATTACGCCGAATGGCAAGCGCACGGCGCCACCGGTTGGGGCTGGCAGGACGTATTACCTTATTTCCGCAGGCTCGAGAGCGATTGGGATTTCGACGGCGCCTTGCACGGCAAAGACGGGCCGGTGCCGATCCGCCGCACGAAAGTTGCGGACTGGCCGCAGCTGTCGAAGGCGGTGGCGGCCTTTGCGCAAGAGCGCCAAATCCCTTTTGTCGCCGACATGAACGCCGATTTCCGCGACGGCTACGGTCCGGTGCCGATGAGCAATTGGCCGGAGAAGCGCGCTTCGGCCCAGACCTGTTATCTCGACGCCACTGTGCGGGCGCGCAAAAATCTCACCGTGTTGACTGAAGCGACCGCCACCGGCCTCATTTGCGACGGGCGCCGCGCGACCGGCGTCACGGTTACAATCGCCGGCGAAAAAAAGGAATTCTTCGGCCGCGATATTATTGTCGCGCTCGGCGGTATTCACTCACCGGCGTTTCTGATGCGCGCCGGGATCGGCCCGGCGCAAGCGCTGCGCCAACTCGGCATCGAGGTGAAGGCCGATCTTCCTGGCGTCGGCCAAAATCTCTCCAATCACGCCATCATCTTTATCGGCCTCCTGCAAAAGCCCGGAATGCGGCAATCCGGCAAGATCCGGCCACACCCCATGTCGGCGATCCGCTATTCCTCGGGCCTTCCCGGAGCGCCGCCCCAGGACATCTACATTAATGTGCAATGTAAAACGTCCTGGAGCCCGCTCGGCCGTCAGGTCGCCAATCTAGCGCCGTCGCTGTTGAAGCCCATGGCGCGGGGTCGCGTTGCACTGGTCGCATCCGATCCGGCGGCCTATCCGCTCGTCGAATTCAATTTCACCGGACATGAACTCGATCTGCGCCGCTTCATGCTGGGGTTCCGCCGCTGCGTCGATATTCTCGGCCACCAGGCCGTGCGCGCCATGACGCGCCTGACGTTCCCGGTGAAATTCAACGATCGGCTGCGGCGGCTTAACCGGATTACCGCGGCAAACCGGATCAAGAGCGCCGCGATCGCAAGCCTCATTGAAGCCGTACCGCCGCTTGCCGAGCCGATCTTCGCGACGCTCGCCGATCGCAGGCTAGATCTTACTGCGCTGGTCGAGGATGATGACGCACTGGCCGCTCACATTCAGGAGAACGTAGCCGGCACATTCCATCCGGTCGGCACCTGCCGGATGGGCTTGGCGAGCGACCGCAACGCGGTGACCGATCCTTCCGGACGGGTGCACGGCATGGTGGCGCTGCGCGTCATCGACGCGTCGATCATGCCGACCATCCCGCGCGGCAATACCAATATTCCGACCATTATGGTCGCGGAGAAGCTCGCCGACGCGATGCTGTCGAGAGCATGATCCGGAAAAGTGGAGACCGGTTTTCCGAAAAGATCATGCGCCTCTAATCACGCACGCTGACGTAAATCTTGCCGTCGCGGACGGCGACCGGCACCGGTGTCAATCGCACTGAAGCGTCGCCGGGATGGCAGCCGGTCGCCAGATCGAATTCGTAGCCGTGCCACGGGCAGACGATGTGGCGTTGCTTGCCGAAGCGCAGCCCCGCGCTCTTCTTGTCGGGCGTGATGACTTCCTCGACCTGATGGAAAATCTTGCCCTGGCAAACCGGGCCGCCGGCATGCGGGCAAATATTTTCATAAGCCAGGACCTTGCTGCCGGTACGGAAAATGCCGACTTCGAGAGTTTCCAGGGCGAAAACCCGGTAATCCCCATCGGCTATATCGGTCAGCTTTCCGACCGCGACCTCATCCATAGCGCCCACCTTCATATCTCCTCCCGCGAACGATTTTGCTGTTATTCAATCCCCGGCGGGCGATGAAACCAGATCGCCACGTCGAACATGTTGAGGTCGGCGGCGCGGATCAGTCCGCAGGCCGCGACCACCGTCTCTGTTGCCGTCACGGTGCCGCGCGGGAAGGGCTCGACGTCATGGCCGCGCCGCTCGACTTTGGCGGCGTAAATTTTTACCGCGGCGGTCAGCACCTGCTGCAAGGTCTTGTCGGAAATGGCGTCGGGATCGCCGCGCTCGAGCGCATCGTGCGCCTCGCCACAGAAGTCCGCGGCCTTTATTGCGGGCGTTTTGGCGCGGCTTGACGCGGCCCTCCGGCTGGGCGGCTTAGCCGCGCGTTTGGCCGTCTTGCGCGCTTTGCGCATCACGATCGTCTTGCCGTTTTCAAGCCGTTACCGGCTCGCGCGACGCCGGCGCCTTCTTGCCCTTGGGCTTGATCAATTTGTCCTTGGGCACTTCGAGATTGAACAGGCGGGCGGCGTTCAGTCCCAAAATGTTGCGCTTGGCCTGTTCGTCGAGGAACGGCAGTGACGTGATCGAGGACGGCAGGTCGAAATCCCAATGCGGCCAGTCCGACGCAAAGAGAAGCTGCGTCTCGGCCTTGATCACATCGAAGGTCGCTTCGGTGAGCTTCATGTTGGAGCGCTCGAGCGGCTGGCTCGTGAAAAACATGTCGGCGATATATTCGCTCGGCCGCCGTTTCAGGAGCGGCGCCTCCGAGGACCGCATCATGTATTCGGAATCGAGCCGCTGCATCAGGAACGGCACCCAGGCCAAGCCGCTCTCGATCCACAGCACCCTGAGTTTCGGAAAGCGCTCCGGCAGCCCGTTGATGATCCAGTTGGTGAGGTGAATGAGGTTGTAATAGACGAACGAGATCGCGTGCATCGAGATGAAGCGATTGCACTGCTGCATCGACTGGTCGCCCCAGTGAAAACCGGAATGGAAAGCGAGCGGCTTACCGGTGGCCTGGATAGCGGCATAAAGCGGCATATAGCTGTCGTGATTGACGGCGCGGAAGCGCGTCGAGGTGACCGAATAGCCGATGACGCCCGGCGTATTGGCGTAGGTCTCGACCGTCTTGACGCAGGCTTCGGGATGATTGAACGGCAGATATAGCATCGCCTTGATGCGCGGATCCTGCGGCAGGATTTCCTCGGTCAGCCATTTGTTGAAGGCATTGCCGATCACGACTTCCATTTCGATCTGCGGATGCATGCCGAGCACCAGCATCGGGGTCGGGAACACCACCATGTAATCGATGCCCATCGAATCCATGGCGCGCTGCACCAGCGTCACCTGAGCATGGGTGCTCCCGCCCGGAACCGCTTCGCCTAGCCGCTGCTGATGCGGAATGCGGCCGAATACGTCTTGGTAAAGCATGCCGGGCGCGGCATTGAGCAGTCCCGCCGCAGTGCCGCGCTCCTTGAAGGCGCGCGCCATCTGCTTGTAGACGTCGCTCTCCATGCGATCGACGACTTCGGACCAGAATGCCGTCTCGGTGACATGGGCGTCGACATCGACGATGAAATAGTCGTCGGCCCGTTCCTTGGCGGCGTGCGCGAGGATGTCGCGGGTGTCGGTCTGATTGTTGATCTTCGGCAGTTGGCTGACGCGCGACGGCGTTTTGCCATTCTTGGGAACGTGCTTATTGCCGTTTTTGTTGTCTTCTTGGCGCCTGTCTTGGCGCGGCATTTTCTTCAACATCGGTTTCCTCCGCTGGCGGCGGGCACTTTTGCGCCTCGGTATTGCGGTGAATCTAGCAGAAATTCGGCGCGAATGACATCAGCCCGATACCTCGATTGACCCTTTGCAAACACCGATGCTAGCGTTCGGCGTGTATTTCTGCGCTTCGAAGCGGATGTTGCGTGCCCGACACTATCCCAAAACCATCATGAAGCTTCCGCCTCTGGAATATGCTTGCCCGACCAGCCTGTCCGAAGCTGTCGCTCTCCTCGCTGCGTATGACGGCGAGGCCAAGCCACTGGCCGGCGGCCAAAGTCTGGTCCCGATGCTGGCATTCCGCGTTGCAGCACCGGCGCTCCTGGTCGATCTGCGCAAGCTTTCGCAACTGCGGCAGATCAAGATCGGGGAGGGCGGGGTTACGCTTGGCGCCATGGTGCGCTGGAGCGACATCCTCAGAGACCCACGGCTGCACAAGGCGCATCCGCTTCTGGTGGCGGCCATCGAATACGTCGCGCATTATCAGATCCGCAACCGCGGCACCGTCGGTGGCAGCCTTGCGCATGCGGATCCCGCAGCCGAGATGCCGGGCATCGTCGTCACCTGCGACGCCAAAATCGCCGTCATCGGTAAAGCCGGCGAGCGCATCATCGCGGGCTCGGACTTTTTCCGCGGCCCGCTGATGACCGTGCTCAAAGCCGACGAGATCATCACCGAGATAAGCTTGCCGGCTTGGCCCGCCGGCCGCCGCTTCGGATTTTGCGAATTTGCCCGCCGGCGCGGCGACTTCGCGCTCGCCGCGGCGGTGTTGTTTTACGATGCGGATGGCGAGGGCAGGGCGCATAACGCCCATGTCGGCGCGATCGGCGTCGCCGACGCTCCGCTGCGGCTCGCGGCCGTGGAGAATGTGCTCAACGGCCACAAGATCGACGATGCAACGATCGCAAGAGCCGAAGCCGCCGCGTCGGCCGCTGTCACGCCGTCCGATGACATCCACGCCACCGGCGTCTACCGCAAAGCTCTGATCGGCGTCATGGTCGAGCGGGCGTTGCGCAGCGCCGCGGCCTGACTTGAACCGTGGCCGCTCTCCGGACGACTATCGGCTCATGTGGAAGGCTTGTTGCTCCGCCTTTGCCCGCTCGATGGCTGCCGCAGCGCTTGCGGCATTGCTGAGCGTGCCGGCCGCCGCGGCGGAGCCGAGCTTTCCCTGCACTGGCAATCTCACGCCCACGGAAAAAGCGATTTGTGCGGACGATGGCTTGGCGGCGCTCGACCGCGCCTTGGCCACAGCCTTCACGAGCAAGGTCGATGGCGTTCCGGGCGAAAAGACCCATTCGGACGATGACGATCGCGATGCGATCGTCATCACGCAGAAGGCCTGGATCGCCCATCGCAATGAGTGCGGCGCCGACAAAGCCTGCATCCGCAAAGCCTATGCGGTGCGCACCGGTGCGCTGACGGCCGGGCCAAATACTCCGGATACGGCGTGCCGGGATACCGTCGGCGCCAAGCAGGCGGCCGTCTACGTCAAGCAGTGCCTTCAGGTCGCCACCGAGACGCATCCGCCCTGCAATGCCGACAATACCTGCGAGCTCATGATCTCGCACAACATCGACAGGTGCGCCTTCCTCGGCGACCACGTGCCGAAGTTCTGCGCCGCCTTTTCCCACCCGGACGCGCAGCACTAGCCAGCTCGTCAATAGGGGCCGCGCGAAGCGATATCGCTGATCACCGCGTTCAGTTGCTGGATGCGGTCGCTATAGGCCCTGCTCAGGCAGGCGACGTCGCGGCCGCAGGCCTCCCGCGTCTTGAGCCATTGCACCTGGGCGTCGCCGATATCGCCACGCTGGCCCATCGCCACCAGCGATGTCGCAATGGCGTAGAGGGTCGCCATGCGCGCCTCGGATTGGCCGAGGCGGTAGGTCTTGCAGATGGTGGTCTCCGCCGGCGACTTCGCCTTTGCGCAGTCGATGGGGGCGTAGTCGGCGCCGGATGCCAAACCCGGAATGCCAGCAATGGATGCCACGATAAGCAGGCGCAACAGCTGCTTCATCGACACTTCCCACTTCAAGTGCCGGCTGGCCTAGCCATAGGTCGGCACGAACAACTTCTCGACCGGAATGTTCTCCGCGATCAGGCCTTGCTCCACCATATAGCTCACCAACGCCTCGAGCGTCGGCCGGTTCGGCTCGACGCCATAGGGCCAGCAATCGCCGCCGAACAATTCGTCGATCTCCGCCACGTCGTCCGGAAGCCAGGGCAGCATGTAACGCAGCGTGCCGGAGAAGCGCATTTTCTCCCACGCCCGGTCCTTCGCCGCGTTAAAGGCGTTATAGAGGCTCGTCGCCACGAACGGATGACGCTCGTAGACGTCATTGCGGATGACGATCAGGTGCATGATCGGGAAGATCCGCGTGCGGCGGAAATAGTCCTGTTCGCGCGCCCGGTAATCGGGGAACAGCTGCGCCACGTCCGGGTGGCGGCCGAGCGCGCGCGGCAGGTTCGAGCCGATGATGGCTTGGATTTCCCCCGCCGCCAGGAGATCGCTCAGCGACTTGCCGCTCTGGTTCGGTGTAATCTTGACCGGCTTCCGCATCGGCATGACCGCCGGATTGCCATAAGCACCGCGCTCGTTGACCGCGCCCTGGACCCATTCGATGCCGGTGAGATCGACGCCGAGGTCGTGCTGCATGAGGCCGCGGACGAACACCGCCGCGGTCTGGGTATAGAGCGGCACGCCGATCCGCTTGCCGGCAAGATCTGTCGCTGTGTTAACGAATTTGCGGTTCACGACGATGAATCCGTGGCGGAAGACGCGCGAGACGAAGACCGGCAGCGCCATATAGGGCAGCTTTTTGGCGGCGAAGCGGCTGATGAACTCCGAGCTCGACATCTCGCAGGCGTCGAATTCGAGCCGGTTGTTCATGCGGTCGAAAATCTGCCGCGGATTGTCCATGACGACGAAGTTGAGGTCGATGCCGTCGGGTCTGATCTCGCCGGTTTGCAGCGCCAGCACGCGGTCATAAAGGCCGCAGGCGAATGTGATCGGCAAAGAAGCCATTGCAGCACCTGTTGCGAGGCGTTCGAGGACGAGGCCGCGCAGCTATCACACACCATGGCGCTCGCGTCATCATGAGCCGGAGGCGAGACGCGCGCCGCGAGTGACGGCGGCGGCATCACGCGTCACCCGTCGAGCCTCGCGACGCTCTCTCGTGCTCGCGGCGGCGCGCGCCGCGCAAAAACTTCAAAAAATTTTAAGCTCGTGTGTCGTTTTTTCTTGCAATGCATTTCCAATGCGCCTATGTGCCCCTCGCCCAAATTCGCACGTGCCTGTGGCCGTGTGTCGATCGGTAGGCATCCGGACAAGAGGCCGGACAGTCGCCTGAGGTTGAACCTGAACTTCCTTCGCACTTGAAGGTTTTGAGGTCGCAACCTCACTACGTGATCGGCAGCCGGAGGCGAAACCGGCGCACCCCGCGCTCAACGGGGGACGCGGCTTAAAGCAACGACGGAGCGGGCTTTTTTGGTCTCGTTGGCCCTCCAAAGGTCAGCACCGAAGAGGCTTGTCCATCTTGTCTTGCCGGCCGTGCGGAACGGGTTCTCCCGCTCCAATCCAAGGCAGCATCTACGGCTTAAACGCCGCGCGCTTGCACCGTGTCTCCATCGCACGGTCGGCGCAGAGCGATTTTGCCGTTGACGCCGGTCGTTCGCGCGTAAGCGCGGTCGGCTGAACTTCAACGCTGGGCCGAACAGCTCCTCGCGGAGCCTGGGCCCTTGAACCTGGATGAAGGAGCGACTCCGATGACAGAGCGCATCCACGACTTTTTGCGCCGCCGCCGCGAAGACGGGCAGGACGATGGTCCGTGCCTGGTCGTCGACCTCGACGTCGTGCGCGACAACTATCAGGTCTTCGCCAAGGCCTTGCCGGACAGCCGGGTGTTCTATGCCGTGAAGGCGAACCCGGCGCCGGAACTGCTGTCGCTTCTGGCCGCGCTCGGCTCCTGCTTCGACACCGCCTCGGTCGCCGAGATCGAGATGGTGCTCGCCGCCGGCGCCACGGCGGACCGCATCTCCTTTGGCAACACGATCAAGAAGGAACGCGACATCGCGCGCGCTTTTGCGCTCGGCGTCCGGCTGTTCGCGGTCGATTGCAAGGCCGAGGTCGAGAAGATCGGCCGTGCCGCGCCCGGCGCCAAGGTCTTCTGCCGCTTCCTGTTCGGCTGCGCCGGCGCCGAATGGCCGCTGTCGCGGAAGTTCGGCTGCGATCCGGAGATGGCCGTCGACGTGCTCGACCACGCCCAGAAGCTCGGGCTCGAGCCCTGCGGCGTGTCGTTCCATGTCGGCTCGCAGCAGCGCCGCACCGCGGCCTGGGATGAGGCGTTGAAGACGGCGGCGGCGATCTTTCGCGCCTGCGCCGAACGCGGCATGAATCTCACGATGGTTAATCTCGGCGGCGGGTTTCCGACCAAGTACCTGCGCGAAGTTCCGGCGGTCCAGGCCTACGGCCGTTCGATCTTTCGGGCTCTGCGCAAGCATTTCGGCAACCGCATCCCGGAAACCATCATCGAGCCGGGCCGCGGCATGGTCGGCAATGCCGGCGTGATCGAGGCCGAAGTCGTGCTGGTCTCCAAGAAAAGCGAGCAGGACCAGGCGCGCTGGGTCTATCTCGACATCGGTAAGTTCGGCGGCCTCGCCGAAACCATGGACGAGTCGATCCGTTACCCGATCAAGACGCCGCGCGACGGCGGCGAGGTCGGTCCCTGCGTGCTCGCAGGGCCGACCTGCGACTCGGCCGACGTGCTCTACGAGAAGCGGCCTTACGATCTGCCGGTCAGTCTTGAGATCGGCGACAAGGTCCTGATCGAAGGCACCGGCGCCTATACAGCGACCTACGCGGCGGTGGCCTTCAACGGCTTCGCACCGCTGCGCACTTTCCACATCTGACCCCTCTGGCTCCGTTACCCCCTCCCGTCCCTCCCCTGCGAGCGGGGAGGGTTGGGAGGGAGCACACCGGAGCGCAACGGCCGAAAGGAGCGGATCAATGGTGACCATTCGGGAAGAAAAAATCGCGGACGTCGCTGCACGCGAAGCGCTGCTCGACCTGGCCTATGGGCCGTGCCGTTTCACCAAGACGTCAGAGCGGCTGCGCGAAGGGCGCCGGCCGGTGGACGGGCTGTCGCTCGTTGCCGTCGAGCGCGGCCGCCTCGTCGGCACAGTCCGGCTCTGGCATGTCACGGCCGGTCCGGGCTGCGCGACGCTTTTGCTTGGGCCACTCGCGGTCCATCCGGATTACCGCAACCGCGGCATCGGCACGACGCTGGTGCGCCGCGCCATCGCACGCGCCCGGCTCGCCGGGCATCGTGTCATTCTTCTGGTCGGCGACGCGCCCTATTACAGCCGGTTCGGCTTTTCCGCAGGCTCGACCGGCGATCTATGGATGCCCGGAAGCTTCGCGCGCGACCGGCTCCTGGCGCTCGAACTCAAGCCTGCGGCCCTTGCCGGCGCGCGCGGCATGATCGGCGCTACCGGCGACCTTGAGCCCAAGCCGGACCTCAACGCACTCATCGCGGCAAATGGCGGAGCGCGTCACGTTGCTGTACAACGCGCCGCCTAAATCTCGATCCTGGAAATTTCAGGCCCCGATCCCATTGAATTGATCGGGGTCTGAAGCCATCAAAGATCCATTCAATCCATTGGCTCTGGAGCGACGATAATGACCGCATGGCCCATTCATGGACGTATCACCGGCCCTATTGTGATGATCGGTTTGGGCTCGATCGGCAAAGGCACGCTGCCTCTGATTGAGCGGCATTTCGAATATGACAAATCGCGTTTCGTGGTCATCGATCCCGAAGACAAGGACCGCAAGCTGTTGGACGAGCGCGGCATTCGCTTCATCCATCAGGGCGTCACGCGCGACAATTACCGCAAGCTTCTGGGCCCGCTCTTGACCGACGGCGGCGGCCAGGGGTTCTGCGTCAACCTCTCGGTCGACACGTCCTCGGTCGACATCATGCAGTTCTGCAGCGAGATCGGCGCGCTTTACATCGACACCGTGGTCGAGCCCTGGGCAGGCTTTTACTTCGATTCCAAGCTCGGTCCGGAAGCGCGCTCGAACTACGCCCTGCGCGAGACCGTGCTGGCGGCGCGCCGCAAGACCCCGGGCGGCACCACGGCGGTGTCCTGCTGCGGCGCCAATCCCGGCATGGTGTCGTGGTTCGTCAAGCAGGCGCTCCTGAACCTTGCCGGCGATCTCGGGCTGAAATTCAAGGAGCCGAAGACGCGCGAGGACTGGGGCAAGCTCGCCAAGAAGGCCGGCGTCAAAGGCATCCATATCGCCGAGCGCGACACCCAGCGCGCCAAGAAGCCGAAGCCGATCGAGGTCTTCGTCAATACCTGGTCGGTCGAAGGCTTTCTCTCCGAAGGGATGCAGCCGGCCGAACTCGGCTGGGGCACGCATGAGAAGAAGCTGCCGAAGAACGGTTTCAAGCACAAGATCGGCTGTCAGGCGGCGATCTATCTGACCCAGCCTGGCGCCAATACGCGCGTGCGCTCGTGGACGCCGACCGCGAAGGCGCAGTACGGCTTCCTGGTCACGCATAACGAATCGATCTCGATCGCCGACTACTTCACGCTGCGCCAGGGGCGCAAGGTCCTGTACCGGCCGACCTGCCACTACGCCTACCACCCCTGCAACGACGCGGTGCTGTCGCTGCATGAACTGTTCGGCCAAGCCGGCAAACGGCAGCCGGCGATCCACATTCTCGACGAGCACGAGATCGAAGACGGCATCGACGAACTCGGCGTGCTGCTCTACGGCCACAAGAAGAACGCCTATTGGTATGGCTCGCAATTGTCGATCGACGAAACCCGCGAGATCGCGCCGTACCAGAACGCGACCGGCATGCAGGTTACTTCCGCCGTGCTCGCCGGCATGGTGTGGGCGCTGGAAAATCCGAACTCAGGCATTGTCGAAGCCGACGAGCTGGATTTCCGACGCTGCCTCGAAGTTCAGATGCCTTATCTCGGGCCGGTGATCGGCACCTATACCGACTGGACGCCGATCATCGATCGCCCGGGTCTGTTCAAAGAAGACATCGACAAGCGCGATCCCTGGCAGTTCACCAATGTCTTGGTGAGTTGAGTTCTGGATAAACCGAATGATAACGGGTGCCGCCGCCGAAAGGCCGGCGCACGTTTTGTTTTAATTCGCCGCCCGGCCGGGCGGCGCGAGCGGTCGCGCGATACCTCACTTCAGCCGCTTCGCCGCTTCCTGGATCATGCTGAGATCGGAATGCGCCTTGACGTCGAAGCTCGCATTGATGAAGCCGAGATTCTTGGTCATATCCACGTTCTTCTGCAGCGCATCGAGGTTCGGCAGCATGTCGGGATCGCGATAGTAATCGTTCTTGGTATAGAGCCAGCCGAAATGATCGGCCGGCTGTTTGGTGAGTTGCGAAGCGATATCGGCGACGGCGGCTTGGTTCTTGGGGTCGAGATACCAGTGCACGATCCGCAATGAATCTTCGAGAAAATCGACCAGCACGGCGCGGTGCGCGTCGATGAAGGGCTTGCGCGCCGACCACATGACGAATTGCGAAAGGCCGATGGCGTCGCGCATGTCGAACAGTTTTGTGCCGATCTTTTTCAGCTCGGGATCGAGTGAGAACGGCCGCACCGCCGGGATCAGGTCGACCTTCTTTTCCCCGAGCATCGCCCGCATAGCGGGGAACGGCGCCTCGATGACGGTGTAGTCGCGGTTGGCTTCAAGCCCGTGCTTGCGCAGCATGGCGCGCATGGCGACGTCGACGCCGCTGCCGGCAGAGTTGGTCGCGACCACCTTGCCTTTGAGATCCTCTATCTTTTTGATCGGCCCGTCGGCGAGCACGTCGTATTCGTTGCTGTAATAGCCGGCATTGCCGTCCTGGAAGTCGTCCGAGATCACCCGGATATCGTCCATCCCGGCATTGCCGATCGCAATCGGCAAGGTGGAAAAGGCAAGGTTGCCGATTTCAAGCTCGTTATTGGCGATCGCCGTGATCATCGGCGGTGTGCCGGCATAGCGCACAGGTTCGAATTCGTAGGATTTGCCGAAATGGACGGCGAGGTCCTTTTTCTGCAGCCACACTGAGGACCAATTGGCGAGCGGCGCCACCCATGCGCCGCGGATTTTCAGCGGGTCCGCTTGCGCGCCGACGACGCCGAAAGCCAAGATGGCAATGCCTGCCAGTACAATTTTCCGACGCATGCTGATCCCCCAATCGGCCGCGGGTGTGCCCCAAACCCAATGTGGGTCCGGCCGTTGTGGCAATTGTGGGCGAAAACGGCGATACGGCGCAAGCCTGCTGCTTGCCGCAGGTCTGGTCCGGCCGCGTTAGTTCACGATCTCGTCAAGCACAGGCGTGTCATTTCAACTTTACCAGCACGCCCGGTAACGAGCGCAGTTGTGCCAGTAGAGGGGCGATATGGCTGACATCGAGACAAATCCCGTTGCTTCAACAAAAACAGCACCGGCGCTGCCGGGCCAGGTCGTTCTGGTGTTCCAGGGCGGCGGGGCGCTCGGCGCCTACCAGGGTGGCGTCTATCAGGCGCTTCACGAGGCCGATATCGAACCGGACTGGGTGATCGGCACTTCGGTCGGAGCGATCAACGCTGCCATTATCGCCGGCAATGAACCGGGCCGGCGCCTCGATCGCCTTCGCGAATTCTGGGACCGGATGGAGCGCAAATCGCCGTGGGAGGCAGCCCGCTGCCGACGCCCTTCGCGCAATTTCCGCTGCCGTTCGCCCAGCCGCTCGCGCTTTTGGGCGGCAATGTCGCAGCCCAGATGATGACGATTTTTAGTGGCGTCGCCGGTTATTTTTCGCCGAACCGCGCGCTGGCCTGGGGTCTCAACGCCGCGGTCGGGGTTGAACAAGCGGGGTTTTATTCGATCGACGCGCTGCACGAGACGTTGTCCGGCGTCATCGATTTCGCGCGCGTCAATGCCCGGGAGCCACGCTTGACCGTCGGCGCCGTCAATGTGCGTTCCGGCAAGATGCATTATTTCGACAGCCGCGACATGCCGGCGCCGGCATCCGGGCGCGCTGGCAGGCCGGCTATGCCGACACGATGCGCACGGTCGACCGCCGGCCGTGGCAGAAGCCGATCGACCCGATGATGGGCGTTGCGGTCCACGATCCCGAGGCCGAGACTGCGCGTTAGGTGATCGGAAAATTTTTGTTTGGCGCCGACGTGCGATAGCTGGGGGTCTTAGCGGGCGATGCCAAATCCACCGTTTCATAGCATCGCCGAAACCCCCTCGACGGACGATGCGACGCTGCATCGGGTTCTGATCGTGGGCGGCGGCGCTGGCGGCCTGCGCTTGGCCTCGCTCTTGGGCGCGACGCTCGGCCGCCGGCACGAGGCCTCGGTCACGCTGCTCGAAAAAACCCGCGTCCATGTATGGAAGCCGCTGCTGCACGAAGTGGCGTCGGGATCGTTGGACAGTGAAACGGACTCGCTCGAACTCATCGCCCATGCCCGCTACCGGCACTATCGCTACCGCATCGGCGCGATGGTGGGTCTCGATCGTGCGAAACGCCAAGTTCATGTCGCGCCGAGCGTCGATGAGGACGGACGAACAGTCACCCCGCCGCGCGTGCTCGGCTACGACACGCTGGTCATCGCGGTCGGCAGCATGTCGAATGATTTCGGCACGCCCGGCGTCAGCGAGCATGCCATTACGCTCGATACGCTCGATCAAGCCTCGCGCTTCAACCGCCGCATGATCAACGCCTGCCTGCGCGCCAACGCGCAATACGAGCCGCTTGATGCGGGCCAATTGCACTGCGCGATCATCGGCGCCGGCGCGACCGGCGTCGAATTGGCGGCCGAAATGCACAAATCGATGCGCGATCTCGTTTCGTACAATCTCGACCGCATCGATTTCGACATGCATATCAAGATTGAGCTCATCGAGGCGGCTCAGCGCATCCTGCCGGCGCTACCGGAGAGCCTCGCGGCGGCAACCGCGGACCTGCTGCGCGGGCTCGGCGTCAATATTCGCGCCGGGCGGCGGGTAATGGAGGTGCGCGCCGGCGCGGTTGTTCTCGACGGTGGCGAGATCGTACCGGCCGAGCTGATCGTATGGGCCGCCGGCATCAAGGCGCCGGATTTCTTGCGCGATCTGGACGGTCTTGAAACCGATCGGATCAACCGCCTCGTGGTGCGGCCGACCCTGCAGACGACTAAAGACGACGACATATTCGCCATCGGCGACTGCGCCAATTGCATTTTGCCCGGCATGAAGGATGCGCTGCCGCCGACCGCCCAAGTGGCGCATCAGCAAGCCGGTTTCTTGATCGCAGTCGTCAACAAGCGGCTGCGCGGTGAGCCGCTGCCCAATTTCAAATATCGCGATTATGGATCGCTGGTGTCGCTCGCCGACTACGACACGTTCGGCGTCCTGTTCAAAGATGTGAAAATGCAGGGGCTGATCGCGCGCTGGGCCTATCTGGCCCTGCACAAACGGCATCTGCAGGCGCTGCACGGCACGCTCAAAGTCGCGCTCGATACGCTCGTCCACGCCGTCACCCGGCACACCGAGCCGCGCATCAAGCTGCATTAGCTTTTAGCGGTCGACGGCTTCGGCGTGCCAGACCAACAGCCGGCGGCGGATCATCGCCATGGCCTTGATCAAGATGTAGCCGACAACGGCAATCTCGACGATGCCGGCGAATACGCCGGGCGAGTTGGCATAGCGCGACGCCGTCATCATGGCGCCGCCGAGCCCGTAACCGCCCATCGCCATCTCGGCAATGATCGCGACGATGAGCGCAATCGGCAGCGCGACCTGAAGCCCGGTCATGATCTGCGGCAAGGCCGCCGGCAACACGATCTGCCACATCATCTCGCGCTCGCTCGCGCCCATATTCCGTCCCGACCAGATCAGTTCCTTGTCGACGCTGGCAATGCCGGCCAGCGTCGCTGTCACGACGGGGAATATGGCGTCGAACACCACCATCGAGATTTTGGAGATATCGTAGAGGCCAAGCCAGAGGATGATGATCGGCAGGAACGCGATCTTCGGCATCGGAAAGCCGACCGAGATCAGCGGATCGAAGAACCAGCGCAGAAACTTGCTGCGCGACATCAAGCCGCCAAGCGCGATACCGCCGACCGCGGCAATGACAAAGCCGGTCAGCGCCCGGTACATCGTCAGGCTGAGATTGATCCAAAGATCGCCGTGGAAGGCGTCGACATAAATGCGCTCCGCGACGACGGAAAACGCCGGCAGCATAAATGCCGTCACCTTGCCGCTGCGGGCGAACAGCTCCCAGGCGACCAGCAGCGCGAGGATCGAGAAAATGCCGGCGCCGCGCCGGAAGATGTCGTCGAACCGGCGCAGCGCGTCCTGCGAAATCTCGGCCTGGGCCTCGGCCAGCGAGGCCTGATGTTCTACTCCCGCCATCGCAGCAACCTCTGTATCAGAAGCTGATAGAGTCGGTCGGCGCCGAAACCGAGGAAAGCAACGGTCAGCACCACCGCATACATGCCTTCATACGAGCCGGTCGAGCCCAGATAGCCGATCAAATAGCCGAAGCCTTTTTGCGACACGATCAGTTCGGACGACACCAACAGGATGAAGGCGAGCGCGAGCGCGGTGCGCACCCCGTTGAGCAGTTCCGGCAGCGCGCTCGGCACCACCACGTCCCAGATCATGCGCAGGCTGCCCGCCCCCATGCTGCGCGCCGACCAGACCAGTGCGTGATCGCTGCCGCGCGCGCCGTTGTAGGCGCCGATGGTGACCGGGATCATGCAGCCGAGAAAAATGAGAAGAATCTTCGAGCCGTCGCCGAATCCGAGCCACAGCACGGTGACCGGAATGAGCGCCGATTTCGGCAACGGATAAAACAGCTCCACCAGCGGATTGATGAACATGTCGAGGATGCGCCAGCGCGCCATCGCCATGCCCAAACCGCCGCCGACGGCGACGGCAAGCAATAGCCCCATAGCGCCGCGATAGAGCGACGACGCGCCGTTGTCGACGAGTTCGCCGTCGCGCATCAGCTCGACCCAGGCCGCCGCCACTTTGCTCAACGGCGGCAAAGCAAGCGAATCGACGAGATTGAGCCGCGCAATCACTTCCCAGGCGATCGCCAGAATCACGATCGGCAAATAGCGGATCACGGCTTTTAGCACACCCGAAGTCATGACCCGGTTATCTCCTGAGCCTTGATCGCTTCGTCGCGCACCATATTCCAAAGCTCGTCGACTTTTTCCGCGAACTCCTTGGTGCGCAAAATGCTCGGATCGCGGTTGGGAAATTTGGTTTCGACGATGGCTTTGACGCGGCCGGGACGCGCCGACATCACGGCGACACGCTCGGCGAGATAGACCGCCTCCTGCACGTCATGGGTGACGAAGATCACGGTTTTCGGCGAGCGCTGCCAGATCTTGAGGAGTTCGGTCTGCATCAGCGAGCGGGTCTGCGCGTCGAGCGCACCGAACGGCTCGTCCATCAACAGAATGCTGGGGTCGATGGCCAACGTGCGCGCGATTGCGGCCCGCTGTTTCATGCCGCCGGACAGTTGCGACGGGTAGCTGTCCTCGAAGCCGCGCAGGCCGACCATATCGATGAAGGCCTGGGCCCGCTTTTCGCGCTCCGGCCGCGGCAGGCCCTGACGCTCGAGGCCGTAGAGAATATTGGCGCGCACCGACTTCCACGGAAACAGCGCGAAGTGCTGAAACACGATACCGCGGTCGGGGCCGGGTTTCGCGACCGGCTTGCCTTCGACCAGGATGCGTCCGCGCTCGATCGGCAGAAACCCGCCGACGAGATAAAGCAGTGTCGATTTTCCGCAGCCCGAAGGCCCGAGCAAAGCCAGAAATTCGCGCGGGCGTATTTCGAGCGAAATATTCGACAAAGCCAGCACGGCCCGCCCGCGCGGCGGGCGATAGGTGTGATTGACCCCCTCAATGACAATCTGGCCTTGGCCGTCCATCTCCGCCCATCCATACCCTTACGCGTTCTTTTCGCCGGCAACCTAACTTGCGCGAACCCGGAGACCAAGTCACGGTCCCTGCCCGTTGGAAGTCCATTGTTCATAGGCGGTCAAAAACTCCCCCTCGTGCAGGCGTTGGCGCCGACATCGCACCAATTCGCCCTTCCCAAACTGCACGGAGTCATCCTCTCCTCGGCAATCTATAATACGGTAGATGTCATCCCTGACATGCTCAGCATCCACGGGAGCCCAGACGTGCACGGCCTCTCGAGGCAGATAGACGTAGATTGTCTCGACCATGATTAGCCCTATGCTCCTCCAGAGAGTTTGGAGGGACTCGGCAAAAGTAGATATAAGTGACCTATAACCAGCGGCCCGAGAAAGCCCAGCCTGAGAAACCCCCTAATTGCGATGGAACGCTCGTTCAAAAAAGAAGTGAATGCGCTGCGGCTCGGCGCCGGCGAGACCTTTCGCGGCGAAGGCATCCTCGCCGTCACCAAGGCGCTCCTGCAATCCGGCGTCAGCTATGTGGGCGGCTACCAGGGCGCGCCGGTGTCGCATCTGCTCGACGTCATGGTGGACGCCGACGAACTCTTGGCCGATCTCGGCGTGCACGTCGAAACCTGCACCAACGAGGCGGCGGCCGCCGCCATGCTGGGTGCTTCGATCAATTATCCGCTGCGCGGCGCGGTGACCTGGAAGTCGATCGTCGGCACCAATGTCGCGGCCGACGCGCTGTCGAATCTCGCTTCGCCAGGCGTCATCGGCGGCGCGCTGATCGTGCTCGGCGAAGATTACGGCGAGGGTGCGAGCGTCATCCAGGAGCGCTCTTACGCCTATGCATTGAAATCCTCGATCTGGCTGCTCGACCCGCGGCCCGATCTGCCGACCATCGTGCACATGGTCGAGAAAGGCTTTGAACTATCGGAGGCGAGCCACGCGCCGGTGATGCTTGATCTGCGGGTGCGCGCCTGTCACGTCACCGGCGAATTCACCGCCAAGGACAATAAGCGGGGCGCCTATAGCGGCCAGCATCGTTTGGCTGGTCCGCCGCGGTTCGAATACGGCCGGCTCGCGCATCCGCCCGTCATCTTCACGCAGGAGCGGCTCAAGGTTGAACAGCGTCTGCCGGCCGCGGAGAAATTCATCCGCGAACAAAAGCTCAACGAACTTATTCCGGGCGAGCTGAACGATATCGGCATCATCGTGCTTGGCGGGCTGACCAACGGCTTGCTGCGCGCGCTGGCGCGGCTCGATCTTGCTGACCTCTACGGCACATCGCGCATCCCGATCTATGTGCTCAATGTCGCCTATCCGCTGGTGCCCGACGAAGTGACGAATTTTTGCGTCGGGAAGCGCGCCGTACTCGTGGTCGAGGAAGGCTCGCCGGAATATGTCGAGCAGCAGATTAATTTCGTCCTTCGCGGCGCTGGAAGCGACACGCGCGTGCTTGGCAAGGATTGCTTGCCGCGCACCGGTGATTACACCTCAGAAGTTTTCCTGCGCGGCATTGCGGCGTTCTTGTCGCGGACCCAGCCCGCCGGCATCGATGCCGCCGCGGTGGCGGCGCGCGCGCAGGAATTCTTAGCGCACAAGCCTGCTGTTGCCGCCGCTGTCGGCGACATTCCGCCGCGGCCGCCGAATTTCTGCACCGGCTGTCCGGAGCGGCCGGTCTTTGCCGCCATCAAGCTTGTCCAGCGCGAGATCGGGCCGACCCATATCAGCGCCGATATCGGCTGCCATTCGTTTGCGACCTTTGCGCCGTTCTCGCTCGGCAATTCGATCCTCGGCTATGGCATGTCGCTGGCGAGCGCCGCCGCGGTGGGTCCCAACATGGACAAGCGTCCGATCGCGGTCATGGGCGACGGCGGCTTTTGGCACAACGGCCTGATCACCGGCGTCGCCTCCAACATGTTCAACAAAGGCGACGGCGTCTTGATCGTGATGCAGAACGGCTACGCCTCCGCCACCGGCCAGCAATATCTGCCGTCGAGCAAAGGCAATCGCAGCGGCGCACCGACCGGCATCAGCATCGAGAACGCGGTGCGGGCGCTCGGCGTGACCTGGCTGCGCACGGTGCGCACGTATAGCGTGTCCAAGATGGTGGACACGTTGAAGGAAGCCATGCGCACCGCTGAGCACGGGCTCAAAGTGATCATCGCCGACGGCGAATGCATGCTGGTGCGCCAGCGCCGCATCCGCGCCGAGGACGCCGAGAGACTCGAGCGCGGCGAGCGCGTGGTGAAAACGCGCTTCGGCGTCGACGACGAGATCTGCAGCGGCGACCATTCTTGCATCAGGCTGTCCGGTTGCCCGTCATTGACGGTCAAGCCGAACCCCGATCCGCTGCGCACCGATCCGGTCGCGGCCGTGATCGAAAGCTGCGTCGGCTGCGGGCTCTGTGGCGAAGTCGCCCACGCCGCCGTGCTGTGCCCATCGTTTTATCGCGCCGATGTCGTCAGCAATCCGAACTGGTGGGATCGCACGCTCAGTCATATGCGGCGGAGTGTGATCGTATGGCTCGGCGGTGAGGACGGAACTGATCCTTCTGCCACGCCGAAGTCGGATGTCTCCGTCTTCGGCAAAGCTTCAAATCCCGGGGGCGAGGTAGTTCGCATCAGCGAACCGCGAAATGACGGACGTCCCCTTACGGTTCTGATCGCCGCGCTTGGCGGCGAGGGCGGCGGGGTGCTGACCGATTGGATCGTGGCCGCCGCGGCGGGCCAGAATTTTCCGGTGCAATCGACGTCGATCCCCGGTGTCGCGCAACGCACCGGCGCCACGACGTATCACATCGAAATGGTGCCGGCGCCGCTCTCGGCGTCCGATCCGCGCCGGCCGATCCTCGGCCTCGCGCCGGGCATCGGCGATGTCGACCTCGTCATCGCCAGTGAATTGATGGAAGCCGGCCGCGCCATTGCCGGCGGCTACATTACGCCTGATCGGACGACGACGATCGCCTCGACCAGCCGTTCGTATCTGGTGACCGAGAAGATGGCGATGGGCGACGGGCGCTACGATCAAGAGCGACTCACCGCCTCAGTCGAGAAGAATTCACAAAAGACGCTGCTGCTCGATCTCGAAGCCATCGCGCGCGAGTCGGGCGCGATGATCAACGCCGTGATGCTGGGCGCCGTTGCTGGCGCGGGCGCGCTGCCGATCCCGGCCGAGGCGTTCGAGGCGGCGATCCGTGCCGACGGCAAGGCGGTGAATGCCAATTTGCGCGGCTTCCGCGCCGGCTTCGACGCGGCGCGGGGAGGGTCGCGCACGCGCACCGAGCCGCCGAAGCGCGCGCAGGCGGCAACGCCTGCGCTTGCCGATCTTGAAACTGAAATCGCGGCCATGCCGGAGGCGGCACGCGCGTTCATAACTGAAGGCGTGCGCCGGCTCGCCAATTATCAAAACCTCGCTTACGCGCGGCTTTATCTCGATCGCCTCGTCCCGATCCACAATGCCGATGCGAAGGCCGGCGCGAACGGAAAACTGCTCAAGGAGACGGCGCGTCATCTTGCCGTGCGCATGTCTTATGAGGACGTGATCCGCGTCGCCCAGGTCAAGATCGACCCGGCGCGGTTCGCGCGCATAGCGAGTGGCTTAGGCATAAACAGCTCGGGCATAAAGAGTTCGGGAGTGAAGCCGGAGCAGACCTTCACCGTCACAGAATTTCTAAAGCCTGGCGTCGAGGAGTTTTGCTCGGTCCTGCCGCCGTGGCTGGCGAATTTCATTCTCGGCCTCGCCGAACGTTATCCCAAACTCGGCCGTGCCCATTGGGGCATGGAAATCAATACCGGCTCGGTGTTCGGTTATCTGCGCTTCCTTTTGCTCGCCAAGCTGCGCGGTTACCGGCCGAAGACGTTCCGCTACCGGGAGGAGCAGCGCGCCATCGAGGCGTGGCTGCGCATGATTGCGCAAGCCGCGCCGCTCTCGTCGGATCTGGCGCTGGACATCGCCGAATGCGCCCGCCTCATCAAAGGCTATGGCGATACCCATAAGCGTGGCACCGCCAATTATCAGTTGATCGAGCGGGAACTGATGGTTCCGGCGCTCGCGGGCACTCTGCCGCCGCGCCGGGCGATGGAAGCGATCGCCAATGCCCGCACCGCGGCGCTGCTCGATCCCGAAGGCGAAGCGCTCTCGAAATGTCTCAGCGATATCGAGGCGGCGGGACACCGCAGGATCGCCGCCGAATAAAGCGGCGTCGATCGCCGTCA
>DASQRX010000066.1:0-34592 GCA_035642635.1 Xanthobacteraceae bacterium | reverse complement strand
AGCTGACAGTTACTTGGCGGAAACCGTCAGGGCAGCGTGACCATGCCGCTCCAGAACTGCTGCGCGTTGCCGACATCGACGTCGTATTTGCGCACAAAGGTGAGCCTGCCGTCGGGGCCCATGCGGAACACGGTGAGGCCCGCCGTCACCGCGGTTCCATTCGGCAACGCCACCGGCACGATGCTCGCGGCCACGAGAATGCGTCCGTCCGGATCGATGCTGAAGGTGCGGAGTTGCACGCCATGCCCGTCGATACTTTGAATCAGGCTTGGCTCTCCGGTCTTGCCGTCGATGGCATAGACCGCGACGGTGTTCTCGCCGTCCGCCGACATTTTGCGCCCGCCGCTCGGCGACGCCGGGAAGCTGCGGTTGGTCAGATAGACGAATTTGCCGTTGGGATGGACATGGATCGCGCCGCAGCCTTGCTCGGCCAAACCGTGCGGATCGGTCAGCGTCTCCTTGATGTAGGACGGCTCGCGCGCAAGCCCCGTCGCGTCATCGAGTTTATAGACATAAAGCTTGTTCTGCCGCTCGATCGAGACGAAGGCCCAGGGTTCGCTCGGATGAAAATCCAGGTGGCGCGGGCCAAAGCCCAGTCCGGTGCCGGGCGCGATCGAGGCGAGGTTTTTCAGAATGCCGTCCTTGAAGCTGAATGTCTTAATGGCGCCCGGATCTTCCGGCTCGCCGCCATCGGGATGGTTGCCGCGCGTCACCAGGATCGCGGCGCGGTTCGACGGCGTCATGCGCACCTGATGGGCGAAAATGCCGGTATCGAGTTTTTCGGTCTGCTGCACGAGCACGCCGATCGTGCCGTCGGCATTGAGACGATGAACGGTGATGTTGCTCGGAATATTGAAAGCGGTCAGGAGATACTCGCCCGTGGCATCGACGGTGGTGTGAATAGGGCGCGACGGCAGCAAAGCCGGCGCGCCGTGCAGTTTCAATTCGCCGCTCGCCGGATCGACCAGAAGCGCGCTGGCGAAATGCTTGTCGCCGGCAATGCCCGGCCCGCCGCTGCTCGACGCGACATAAAAGTAGCGCCGCGACGGATGCGGCCAGAGGTATTGAATATTGGCGGGCAGCGTGATCGCGCTGCGCTTAGTCAGCGCGTCGATGTCGAGATCGTACAGCGTCAGCGTCGGGCCGACGCTGGCATAAAATACAGTCTTTGGCATGTTTCCCCGTCTTCACTTCGCTGCGCGGGCTCGGCATCCGGCGCGCGCTGTCTCGCATCATCTCACCGGAGCGATGCGCTCGCCAAGTGCGATTTCGGGGAGGTCGCGGGAACGGTTCAGGCGGCGCGCTGCAGTTTCTCGACCAGCGCTTCGATCCGCGCAATGGTGCGGAAGTTTGCCGGCGTCATGTCGCGGTCGGGGATCTTCAAGTCGAACTCGGCTTCGACCGCGAGCATGAGATTGACCATGTCGAGCGACGAGATGCCGCCGCGGCGGCGCGCTGGAAAGCGGGCCCGTGGCCCACGCCAACACCAGTGCCAATGCCGGGCACGCTCAGGCCAAAACCGCTTAGTATCCCGCCGAAAATCTAAAACTCAATCGGTTCGTCCATCGTCACCTGCGCCGGTGCCAGCGCGGTTGCGAGCGCCGCAAGCTGCGCGCGGTCGCAGAAGGCCGGGATCACGGTCGTTGCGCCGACGGACTTCACCAGCGTCACTGTGTCGGTGAGGCGAGGGTGCACGTTCCAGCGTAGGGTCTGCGCGCGGCCGTGCTTGGTGAGACGCTCTGCCGGGGTGTTGGGATTGATGTAGCCCGTGAACAGGATCGTCACCTCGGGCTTCTCCTCGAATTGCGAAAGAAGTTTTGCGCTCGCGCCGGACGCGCCGTCGGCCGAGGCCGCGAGCATGACGCCGCGGGCGCCGTCGATCGGTTTGACGAGGTGCGCAAGACGCTCGATCTCGCCGCCGACACCGGCGCGCAACGAAATGCGATCGCTGCCGGCGAGATGCTGCAAAGCATTCTGCATCGCGTCGTCGACATAAATTTCTCCTGCGCCGTGGCGCATGAGATCGAGCGCGATCTCCGGGCCGCGGCCGTTGGCGGGCACCGGCAGGAGGAGCGGGCCGCGCATGAGGAATGGCGCGAGCTTGTTCCAGCATTCCACAAGCGGCTGTTGATAATCGCCGTAAGAGCAATCGATCAGCGCGGTTGCCGCGGGCTTAGCCGGCGGATCGTAGTCGTAGAGGATCGACTCGGCGCAATAGTCGCCGGTGTAGAGGAAGCCGCCACCGATGCCGAAGTGGAGCCAGATGCCGCCCGGCGCGTGGCCGTTGCGGCCGGTCTCGAGTGCAAGGCCGAGCACGTCGGTCCGGCCGACGACCGGCAGCGGACGCGCGGCGATGCTTTTGGGCAAGGCCCGCGCGACGGCTTCGGTGGCATAGACTGGCGGGTTGCCGAGCCTTGGCAGAAGTTCCAGGCCGCCCACATGGTCCTTATGGCCGTGACTCAGCACGACTGCATCGACCCGCCCGAGACCTTCCACATCCGGCAGACAGCCGGGCGGGGGGCCTTCACCGAGGTCGAGCAGGATGAGCTTGCCCCCCGCTTCGAGCAGGAAGCAGGCCGGGCCCTTGCGGCCGACCCCCGAAATGAGCCGTAACACCCCTGAATTCATCGCATTTCCACCCTATCTGACGGCGCACCGGCGCGACATTGACAAGGCGGGTCCGCCTCCTTAATCAACCGGGCAAATCAAGGAAAAATGTTATGAAAGTTCGCAACTCGCTGAAATCCCTGCGCGGCCGCCACCGCGACAATCGCATTGTGCGCCGCAAGGGCCGGGTCTATGTCATCAACAAGACCCAGCGCCGCTTCAAGGCCCGCCAAGGCTAAGGGCTGAGACGGAGAACGCTGCCGGCTGCCCATTTCCGCCGCATTCATCGCGCCCGATTGAGCACTTTTCCGGCTTGCCGAACAGCGGCGGGCGAATAAGACTCCTGCGCATGACGCTTCGATTCCCGGCCGCTTTTGCTGTTGTCGCTCTGGGCGCGTGTCTTTGCGCCCCGGTAACGACGCCGGCTGCCGCGCAAGACCCCGAGCAATGGCTGTCGCCGCCGAGCGACACGCCGCGGCCTGGGCATGGCGAGACAACTTACAGCCTCGACACGTTATTCAGCGCGCTCAAGATCGCGCCGGACGACGCGAGTGCCAAGGCGATCGAGGATCGCATCTGGGCGACCTGGATTGCCTCGGGCAGCGACACCTGCACGCTGTTGATGACGCGCGTGAAGGACGCGACCGACGACAAGAATTATGACCTCGCTATAAAGCTGCTCGACGCCGTGATCGCGCTGAAGCCGGATTATGTCGAAGCCTGGAACCGGCGCGCCACGGTCTATTATCTCAAGCAGGATTACGGCCGCTCGCTCGCCGACCTGCGCGTGGTCTTAGCCAAGGAGCCGCGGCATTTCGGGGCGCTGTCCGGGTTAGGCCTCATCCTGCAGGACATCGGCGACGACAAGCATGCGCTTGAAGCCTATCGCAAGGCACTCGCGATCGATCCGCACCTCGAGAACCTTCCCGAGGTCGTGAAGACGCTCGGCGAAAAAGTCGAAGGCCGCAATATCTAACCCAGTTTCCGGACCCGTAGCCCGGATTGCGCGTTGCGCAATCCGGGGACGCCGCATTTCGCCCCCCGGATTTCGCTTTGGTCAATCCGGGCTACACTAGGGCGCATATGCAAGCCTGGGGGAAGCCTAATGGACGCCGATAAACTAACGATCCGAGAACTCGTGGAAAACTGGGCGGTGTGGCGCGATGCGCGGCTGTGGGATCGCTTCCGCACCGTCTGGCACCCGGACGGACGCATGATGGCGACCTGGTTTCAGGGCACGTTCGAGGAATTCATCAAGGGCAACGACGAAGGCTGGTCGCGCGGCGTGCGCATCCTGCATTTCCTCGGCGGCAGTTCGATCGACGTTGCCGGCCATCGCGCCATCGCGCAGACCAAGATGACGATCTCGCAGCGCGCCCCGGTCGACGGCGTCATCTGCGACGTAGTCTGCACCGGCCGTTTCTACGATTTTTTCGAGAAACGCAATGACCGCTGGGGATTGGTGCTCAAGCGGCTGGTCTATGAGAAAGACCGGCTCGATCCCGTCGATCCGTCCGCCAAGCTCGCGCTCGACCAGGAATTGCTCAACAGTTTCCCGGAGGGCTACCGTCACTTGGCCTATTTGCAGAGCAAGATCGGCTACAAGGTGAAGAAGGACATGGCGGGGCTTGAGGGCCTCGATCTCGATGCGCTTTACGCGCAAGGCGCGCGCTGGCTCGGCGGCGGAACGCTGTGACCGAGCATGATCCCGAAAAATGGTTGCCGGCTTTCGGATAAGATCATGCTCAACTGAAGTGCCACGCGCGTAGCTATTCAATGCATCATGCGCTCACCGTCGTTGCTGGGATCCTCGCCGCCGGCGCTGTCGTCACCGCACTCGGCAAGGCGTTCATCGCGCGGGCGCACCCGCCGCGCGGGAGCTTCGTCGACATTGGCGGTCTGCGGCAGCACGTCGTCGAGATCGGAGCGAACGCCGATGCGCAAAAGTCCGCGCCGCCGATCGTTCTCATTCACGGCGCGGGCTGCAATCTCGAAGACATGCGGCTGGCGCTCGGCCAACGCCTCGCCGCCCGTTATCGCGTCATCCTGGTCGATCGCTCAGGTCTCGGCTGGAGCGCGCGCGCGGGCCGGCACGGCAGTGCGCCAGCCGCTCAGGCCGCGATATTGCGCGGCATGCTGGATCGGCTTGCTGTCCCGCGCGCCATCGTCGTCGGGCATTCCTGGGGCGGCGCGTTGGCGGCGGCTTTCGCGCTCGATCATCCGGAGCGCGTTGCGGGCGTCGTCTTGCTCGCCCCGCCGCTTTATCCGCGCCTTCGCGGCATGACCTGGCTCTATGCACTCTTCGCGACGCCGCTTGCCGGATGGCTTTATGCGCACACGCTGGCGCTGCCGTTAGGTGCTCCATTCATCGGCATGGCGATGGCGTCAGCGTTTCTGCCGCAACTGCCGCCGCGCGGATACCTCAAGCGCTCGGGCGCATGGCTCTTGCTGCGGCCGGCGACGTTCCTCGCCAACGCCAGCGATATTGCCGGCCTGAACTCCAACCTTAAGGCGCAAGCTACGCGTTATGCCACGATCATGGCGCCGACCATCATCATGACCGGCGATCGTGACCTGATCGTGCCGCCCGAGCAGCACGCCATCGCCTGCGCGGCCGCGGTGCCGAACGCCAGGCTCGTGGTGCTGCCCGGCATCGGCCACATGCTGCATCACGCGGCGGCGGATCGGGTTGTCGCGGAGATCGAAGCGCTGGCGGTGAGCGCGAGGTAAATGGCGAATTACTCGCCGCCCTTTTCCTCGCCGACATAAGCCACGCGCATGAAGTTGGTCGCGCCCGGGGTGCCGAGCGGCACGCCGGCGACGATGATGATGCGCTGGCCGGCCTTGGCGAAACGCTCCTTGAACGCGATGCGGCAGGCGCGCTCCACCATGTCGTTCTGATCGTGCGCGTCCTCGTCGATGACGCAGTGGATGCCCCAGACCACGGATAATTTCCGTCCCGCGGCGTCGATCGGCGAGATCGCGACGATCGGGCTTTTCGGCCGCTCGCGCGACACCCGCAACCCCGTCGAGCCGGACGAAGTCCAGCACACGATCGCCGGCAGATCGAGCGTCTCGGCGACCTGACGCGCCGCCGCGGCGATGGCGTCGGCACCCGTTGCCTCCGGTTCGGTCTGGAGCGTGTGCAACGCCGGCAGATACGTCATGTCGACTTCGACTTCCTCGGCAATGCGGTTCATCGTCGCCACTGCTTCGACCGGGTATTGTCCGGACGCCGATTCCGCCGACAGCATGACGGCGTCGGCGCCATCGAATATGGCGGTGGCAACATCGGAAACTTCGGCGCGGGTCGGCACCGGGCTTGCGATCATCGATTCCAGCATCTGGGTGGCGACGACCACCGGCTTGCCGGCGCGGCGGCAGGCGCGCGTCATTTCCTTTTGCACGCCGGGGACTTTTTCCAGCGGCATCTCGACGCCAAGATCGCCGCGCGCGACCATGAGCGCATCGGCGAGTTCCAGAATGTCGCCGAGCCGCGCCACGGCTTGCGGCTTCTCGATCTTGGCCATCACGGCGGCACGCCCGCGTGTCAGCTTCTTGGCTTCGGCGATATCTTCGGGGCGCTGGATGAACGACAGCGCGATCCAATCGATGCCGGCGTCGAGCGCGGCTTCGAGATCGGCGGTGTCCTTGGCGGTCAAGGCCGCGACCGGAATGACGGTGTCGGGGAGGCTGACGCCCTTGCGGTTCGACATTTTGCCACCGACTTCGACCAAGGCCACGATGCGCTGCGGCGTGACGTCGGTCGCAACCAGACGCAATTTGCCGTCATCGATGAGGAGCGCATCGCCCGGCTTGATCGACGCGAAGATTTCGGGATGCGGCAACTGCACGCGCTTGCCGTCGCCCGGCGCCGGATCGGTGTCGAGCGTGAAGTGAAGCCCCTGGCCGATCGTAGCGGCGCCATCGGTGAAGGTGCCGAGCCGCAGTTTAGGTCCCTGCAAGTCGACCAAGATCCCGATCGGACGATTATGCTCGGCTTCGACCGCGCGGATCGAGGTCACAAGCTCGCGCATCCGCTCGTGATTGGTGTGGCTCATATTGATGCGAAAGACGTCGGCGCCGGCGCGAAACAGCCGGCCGATCATGATGGGATCGCCTGAGGCCGGGCCGAGGGTCGCTACGACTTTCGTCCGCCGCTGCCGCCTCATTGACCCTGGCCCCGCGGCTGGCGGGGCGCGATCTGCGTGGAATTGCCGGCGGCCGGTTGTTGCGCCGTCGCCGGCGCCGGCGGCGCGGTGCTCGTTGGATTCGATGCGCTTGACGGATTTATGGGCGGCGCCTGTGGCGACGGTTGCTCGGCGGACTCGGTCAACTGCACGGTCCAGGCGCGCTGCTCGCCGGTATCGACCTCGAAAAATCCGGTGCGGTCATAGCCGCGCGCCAGGCAATCGCCGATGCCGCGGATGGTGAATTCTTTGTCGCGCGTGCACATGATCGCCTGCCCCATCCATTCCCCGCCGCGGTCGTAATCAATGGCGTAGACATAATAATAACGTGCGACAAGATTGCCTTTGAGCACGGTTTCGCAGGTGCGCGCCGGCAGATTCCACCAGCCTTCGGTGGTCCAGCCGTCGGCATCCTTGTAGCCGATGGCGACACCGACGCGGCCTGCGGTGTTGTTGCAGAGCCGGAAATCGGCCGCGGCCGGCCGCGTGGACGAGGCCAGAATGAGCACGACAAGGGTGCTCAGGACCACGGCCGCAGCCGTCATTCTGGGTAAAATCGCTAGCCTCATGTCCCGTTCAGATTCCCCGTCACCACGATGGGGTGTCAACGACGATAGCGCGGAAATCATTGACGTTAGTGAACGTCGGACCAGGCGTGTACAGGTCGCCGATGCCGTTGAAAAACCCCGTGGAATCGTTGTCGGCGAGAAAGGCGGCGGGATCGAGGCCGGCGGCGAGCGCCCGCTTTACTGTCGTACTATCGATAAAGGCGCCGGCCGGGTCGTCCGGCAGGCCTTGGCCGCCATCGGTTCCGTCGGTGTCGCCGGCCATGGCTGCAATCCCCTTGACGCCATTGAGATAGATGGCAAGCGCGAGCGCATATTCCTGATTGGGCCCCCCGCGCCCCCTCCTGGTCTTCCCGAGCGTGACGGTGAGTTCGCCGCCCGAGAGGATGACGATGCGTCGGCCCTGCGCCGCATAGTCGCGGGCGAGCTGGGCATGAACGGCGGCAACCTCGCGGGCTTCGCCCTGGAGCTGGTCGCCGAGGACGACGCAGTCGTAGCCGGCCAGACGGGCAGAGGCTTGCGCGGCAGCGAGCGCGTCGGCCGGTCGGGCGAGAATGCGATAATCGGTATCGGCAAAAGCCAAGTCGCCGGGCTTCGGCGATTCGTTGGCGGGGTCATTGAGCGCGCGCGTCACTGTTTGCGGCAGTTCTAGCCGATATTTGGTGACCACGGTGCGGGCGTCGACGAGCGTTGTCGGGTCCGGCACGGTCGGCCCCGAACCGATGACGGCCGGATCGTCGCCCGGCACGTCGGAAATGGCGAGCGTTATGAGTTTGGCCGGATAGGCGCGCCGGGCGAGGCGGCCGCCTTTGATGAGCGAGAGATGTTTCCGCACGCAATTGAACTCGCCGATATTGGCGCCGCTCTTCAGGATTGCGCGCGTCGTCGCCTGTTTGTCGGCAAAGCTGATGCCTGCGGCCGGCGCGATCCAATTGGCCGAAGCGCCGCCGGAGAGGAGAACCAGTACAAGATCGTCCGCCCCGGCGCTGTCGGCGAGCCTCAGCGTCTTTTCGGCGGCGGCAAGGCCGGCCTCGTCGGGGACCGGGTGGCCGGCTTCGATCACGGGAATATGCCGGGTCGGCCGGCCGTAGCCGTGACGGGTCACGGCCATGCCGTCGAGCCGGTGTTGTGGCATGCGCGCGAAATAATGCTGCTCCGCCACTTCGGTCAGCGAGCCCGCGGCCTTGCCGGCGGCGAGCACGACCAGCCGGCCGCGCCCAGGCGGTTCCGGCAAGTGCGGCGGCAGGCAGCGCGAAGGGTGGGCGGCGGCCACGGCGCTGCGGAACAATGATTCGAGCAATTCGCGCGATTGAGTGGCCAAGAGAATCCTACGATCAAGGGGCCGAAAATGCCGGCTGCCGGCGGATTGTGACAAAACGGCACTATGGCGAGACGGCACTGCTATCTTTATCTCTGCCATAGCTCAACCGTGGAGGAGATCATGGCTACCGACGAGAAAACCGAACTCGAAGCTGCCGTCTACCGCCGCCTGGTCGAGCACCTGCGCTCGCGCCCCGATGTACAGAACATCGATCTCATGAATCTCGCCGGCTTCTGCCGCAACTGCCTGTCCAATTGGATGAAAGACGCCGCCGACGCCAAAGGCGTGCCGATGACCAAGGAAGAAAGCCGCGAGATCGTCTACGGCATGCCCTATGACGAGTGGCGCGCGATGCACCAAAAGGACGCCTCGCCCGCGCAGAAAGCGGCATTCGAAAAAGCAAGCCAAAAGCACTGACGCGGCGCCGGCCCAGCTTTTGTCCTGTGCAGAGCGTGGATGAACGCACGCGCTCCTTGACCTAGGCCCGCTCGCTCTCGAAACCTCTCGTTCCAGTCGAGAGGAGTATTTCAATGGCTACTGCCGCCGCCGTCAAAGACGAACAGACCGCCCACCGTTTCGCCAAGGATCAGCTCAAGGCGTTCGTCGAACGCGTGGAAAAGCTCGAAGAAGAAAAGAAAGCCATAGCGGACGATATCCGCGACGTCTATGCCGAGGCCAAGGGCAATGGCTTCGATGTCAAAGCGCTGCGCGTCGTGGTGCGGCTGCGCAAACAGGACGTCAACGAGCGCAAGGAGCAGGAGGCGATTTTGGAAACCTACCTGCACGCGCTCGGCATGCTGAATTGACGGCGGCTATTGCAACGATGCGGTGCGCGCCGGATAGCTCACGGTCGACACGAACACGATCGCGGCGCCGGTGAAATGATCGTGCGGCAGGCCCGGATTCGGATCGGCGGCAAATGTCATCATCACCGCGCTCGACGGTTTGACCATCAGTGTTGCCAGCGCGTGGAAATCGCCGGCGCCAAGCGCCGCGATGGTGAGGAACTGATGCACGCTCGGCGACAGCACGATGGCGCGCATCCACGGATTTTGGAAGCGCGCGTCCGACTTCACCACGGTGACCGAAGTAGAGCTTGTCGTCATGATCGCCGACACGGTCTGATTGCCGGAGCGCTTCACGGCGACGGTGGTGCCGTCCGACGCGGCTTGCACTGGCGCGACTTGCACTGGAGCGGCGGCGCGGAGCGCGGCGGTGCCCATTGGCGCAGTCGGAGCGGCGGGCGCGGCGGCGGCATTGCTGGATGGATCGGCATAGGCAAGCGCAAGACTTGAGCCGTCCGGATTGGCATTCGGGTTCACAAACGGCCCGATCGCGCCGGTCGTGTCGGTACCGGTGCTTGCCGGTTTGCTGGCGGCCTGGGCTTGGGTTTGGGCGCTGCGCTGCAGTTTCGCGACCGCGACCGGATTGGCGACAACAGTTCCGTCAGCCGGACCCTGCCAATAGCCGCGGGCGGCGATGACCTGATTGGCGGTCGGCGGATTGCTGCTGGTCGGCTGGGTTGGCAGCGAGGGCTGCGGCGGTGCCTGCAATGGGGCGGCGTCGGCGGTGCGGATCAGCTTCACCTTCGAGGCCGCGTCGGCGACTTTGACCGCGGCCGCTACGGTTGCCTTTTCGGCAACCTGCGCGCCGTGCTCGATCGCGGCGAGCACCGGACGTTTCGGTGGGACCGGGACCGCAGCGGCAGCTTGTTGCGCAACAGTCTGTGGCGTAACGGCCGGGGAAGAGGCCGAAACGCTCGGCGCCGCGCTCACGACGGTCTCTTCCTCGTCGTCATCTTCGTCCTTTACGCCGAGCCCCAAGAGCTTGGCGAAAGGATTACTGTGCGAGCGCTCGTTGCTCGCCACCAGCACATCGACGTCGACGCCCGCGGCGCGGGCGGCGTCAAGCGAGTTCGCGGACGCCATGCCGCCCCACTTCTTGACGTCGGCAAGCGCCAGCGCGTAACCCGAGAGTGGCTTGCCGTCGGTCGGAATTTGCACGGTGCGGCCATCCGGGAACACCCGCGCCAGTTCCTCGTGCGTCATGCGCGGCCACATGCGGATGCCGGCGGTATCCATGTGCACGAATGGCGAGCCCGAGGTCGGATAGAAGCCGACGCCGCCGCGCTGCAGGCGAAGCCCGATCTCGCGCAGCTGTTCGAGCGGAATGCCCGGAATGTAGAAATCCATGGCGTGGCCGAGCATGTGCTGGCTGAAGCGCGCGACGCCCGAGGAGCGGTGGCGGAGCATGGCGTTGGTCTGCGGCGAGCGGTAGCCGCAGACGACCTGGATCGGCGAACTTGTATTTGCCTCGCGCTGCACCTCCCACACCAGGTCGATGAGGTGCGGATCCATCTGGGTCTGTTCGCTGCGGCGCCAGTCGCGCAGGAACCAATTCAGCTTCTCCAGCGCCACCTCGTCATACTGGCCGTTGCGCTTGAAGGTGATGGTGATGTCTTCGCTGGTGTGCACGTGGTGCATGGTGATTGTGCGCGTGTCGCCTTCGGCGACCGCGTTCTGCAGCGATTTTGCACCGACGAGGAAAAAGATAACCGCTAGACCGCACGAATAACCGGCGCGAGCGGACAAACGACGACTATTCAGGCGCGCGTTACCAACGTGCACTGGGCATCTCGCAATGACGCGTTCAGCGACATCATCCGCCGCGGCACCCCGCCGCACCGGATAACCCTAACGCATTGTTAATTTGGGAAGGGTTAACGAGACGTTACTGTCGACCCCATCCCCGACGTTATTTTAATGGGAAGGGTTAACGAGACGTTACTGTCGACCCCACCCCCGACGTTATTAAGGCTAAAGTCCTAGTGTGGCGAAATCTGGCCGTTAACCGGCATGGCCACAAAGGGCGATTTCTTCGGGGTGAAGTGGGTAATGGCGCTGCGGTCCAGCCAATCCTGGCAAGCCGCGCCTTAACGATTTGATTTAAAACGATCTTCTTAGGATTAGCCGGCCGCCCCGGCGGGCGGCAAGCCGGTTTTCCACAGGTCGCGTATTGGCGCCAGGTCAGCGCAAAGCCGTGCCTTCGCCGGAGCGGGTGACTTTGCGGGTGTGCGGGATCGGCCGGTGCGGCGTCGGCGGCGGCTCCGAGCCAAAGCCGCCGAACAGCCGCGAGAAGAAGTTATCGCCACTGGACGAATAGCGCGATCCGCCGCCGAACAGGCTGCGGTTGCCGCCGAACAGCGATTGCTGGTCCGGCATCGCCAACACCTCGCGGTGCGAAATGTCCTCTTTGTGCTCGACCGGGATGTCGGCGACCTTGCGATCGTCGCCCTTGAGAAGGGCGATCAACGCCTTGTCGCGGCCGTAGACGTCGTCGCGGAATCGCAGCTTGCCGTCGTCATCGACGAAAGCGGTCTGGTAGGTGAGATTGACCGGGATGAAGGTCGGAAACTGGATGTCGGTTTCGCCGCCGTCGGCGATCATCTTCTTGATGCGGTCTTCGTTATAGCCGTCATTCGGCCGCACCAGTGACAGCAGCACTTCGGCGTAATGCGGCGGGTTCTGCACCCGCATGCAGCCGTGGCTGAAGGCCCGCTTGTCATAAGCGAACATGTACTTGTCCGGCGTATCGTGCTGATAGACCAGGAACTTGTTCGGGAAGTTGAAGCGGATGCGGCCGAGCGCGTTCTTGTCGCCTGGCGGCTGCCAGATATGCACGCTGCCGTCTGGATTATGGCTGACCTTGAGCCCCATGCGATCGAGCACGGTCGGATCCTGCGCCAGCGCCGGCAGATATTCGTGATTGACGATCGACGGCGGCACGTTCCAGGTCGGATTGATCGTGATGAATTTCATGTCCGCCGTCATGATCGGCGTCGGCATTTCGGGCTTGCCGATCACGATCCGCGTCTGCCAGACCGGTTGACCGCCATGCATCACGTGCAGCGTGAAATCCGGCAGATTGACCAGCACATAGGTGTCCGGGAGATGATGCGGCATCCAGCGCCAGCGTTCGAGATTGGCGAGGATGACGTCGGTAGCGTGATCCGGCTGTTTGCCGTTGAGCGCTTCGACAGTTACTGCAGTCAGCGTTCCGCTCGGCGCGATCTCATGCTGCTGCTGGAATTTCTTCACCGCATCGGCGACCGCCTTGTCAAAGGTCGTGCCGCCGTCGCCGAGCACATTGAGCCGCTCGCGCAAGGCCGGAACGCGATCGTCCTGCATGCCGGTCTTGAGCACCGGGCCGGAGCCGATCTTATCGGCCTCTTTGTCGACTTTGCCGGCGCGCAGATCGGCATATTTGGCTTTCAGCGCGATATAGCCCGGCGTCTGCGGCTCATAAGCATCGAGCGCTGCGGCGACGTCGTTTGTGCCGACGATGCCGGCGAGCACGTCGGCCGGATCCGGCGCTTTCTCGTTGTATTCGATATCGGCGCTGACGCGCGACCAATGCACGCGCCCGATCGCGGCATGATGCGCATAAGTGATGACCGAGGTGGTCAGCTGGATTTCGGCATTGGCAAGCGCCGCCGGATCGGTGATTGCTGAGAAATTCGGCACCGGATAGTCGGCGGGATCGAGGCCGTCGGCGTCGACTTGGCCCAGATAGGCGATCGCCGCACCGGCGCGCGCATTGGCCTTGCCGTCGGTGATCCAAATCGACGCGTAATTGCGGCCCGAATAGAACGAGTCGACCTGACCGCGGATCTGCTTATTGCCGATAATCTGGTCGAATTTGCCGCTGGCAAGATTGTGGAGCTGGTCGGCGATCGGCGCGTCGGGCGATGCCGCGACGGCCGCCGCCGGTTCCGGCGCCGCGGCCGGAGTTGCTGCCGTCGGGGCGGCGGGGGCAGGGGCCGATGCGGCCGGCGCGACGGGACTATTGGCGGATTGGTCGGGCTTCTGCGCCGTATCGGCGGGCGTCACCGGCGCTGCGGCCGGACTGGTAACGGCGCTGTCCGGGGTTGCCGCGTCTTTCGGGTCGGCAAGCGCGCCACCCGCGGCAGCCGTGAGGAACAAAATGACCGCCGTCGAGGTCAGAAGCCGATCGACACGAATCCCGGGCATGCAAATTCTCCTTGCGGAACCTGTGTATTTTGACCGCAAAAAACCACGCCTTTGGAGAGACCGCTCCCAAATTATGGCAATAGTCCGCAGTCGCGGCAGTCATGACCACAGCCGAAGCGCCGCGCACCTTACGTGAGCCGCGGCACCTTGTCCCGTAAACACCAGGTAATAATCGGCAACATCAGGCAGTTTTTTGCCGGCCTGTCGCTCTGATGCAACGGGCCCGCGCGGCGGGCTATGTACCGGTTTCGCTGCCTGCTTCCACGCGTTCGCTGCTCATGCCGAGCGCTTCGAGCTTGCGGTAGAGGGTCGAGCGGCCGATTTGCAGCCGCCGCGCCACTTCCGACATCTGTCCCCGGTAATGGGTAATGGCGTAGCGGATGAGCTCGGCCTCGACCTCCTCGAGCGGCCGCACCTCGCCCGCGGCGTCGAGCAGCGCCAGGGTATCGCTCGGCGCGATGGGCGGCCCCAAAGCCGGGGCGAAAGCCTGCTCGTTCGCGAACGCGTTTGAGATGAGCATCGGCTCGTAGTCCTCCGCCGGTATGGCGGCGGGTACGGCGTCGGGAGCGTCGGCGGCCTCGGGGTGAGCCAAGCCGGTATTGGCGACCTGCGCCGCGACCTGCGGGAATTCGGCAAAGCCGACCTCGTCGGTGTCGGCAAGCACAACGGCGCGGAACACCGCGTTTTCGAGCTGACGGATATTGCCGGGCCAGCGGAACGCGCACAGCACGCGCAGCGCCTCGGGCGTGATCAGGCGAATGCGCTTGCCTTCCTCGGCGGCAAAGCGCGCCAGAAAATGCCGGGCCAGCGCCGGGATATCGGCGGGCCGTTCGCGCAGCGGCGGCACTGTCACCGGAAAAACGTGCAAGCGGTAGAACAAGTCCTCGCGGAAGCGGCCGGCTTTGACGTCAGCGATGAGATCGCGATTGGTGGCGGAGATCAGCCGCACATCGACCTTGATCGGCTTGCGCGCGCCGACCGGCTCGACTTCGCCTTCTTGCACGGCGCGCAATAGTTTGACTTGGGCGGCTGCCGGCAATTCGCCGACCTCGTCGAGGAACAGCGTGCCGCCAGAGGCCTCGACGAATTTGCCGGTATGGCGCTCGGTCGCGCCGGTGAACGAGCCCCTCTCGTCGCCGAACAGAATCGACTCGACGAGGTTCTCGGGCATGGCGCCGCAATTCACCGCGATGAACGGTTTCGCCCGCCGCTCGCTCGAGCCGTGGATCGCGCGCGCGATCAATTCCTTGCCGACGCCGGATTCGCCCGAGATCAGCACCGGGATAGTCGAGGCCGCCGCCTTCTCGGCGATGCGGGTCACCGCATGCATCGACGGGCTCCTGGTGATGATGTCGGCAAAACCGAGCGTGCCGGAGCGGCTTTTCTTCATCCGCTGCAATTCGCCTTCGAGCGCGCTGGCATTGAGCGCGTTGCGCAGGCTGACATGCAGGCGTTCGGCGCCGACCGGCTTGACCACGAAGTCGACGGCGCCGGCGCGCATCGCCGAGACGACATTGTCGATGCCGCCATGCGCGGTCTGTACGATCACTGGAACATTGATCGCTGACTGGCGCATTTTGGCGAGCACGCCCATGCCGTCGAGATTGGGCATCACGAGATCAAGGATGACGCAATCGATCGCTGCGCCTTCCGCCCCGGTCAAAAGCGTCAGCGCCGCTTCGCCCGAGTCGCGGGTCAGCGTCTCGTATTCGAATTTATGCAGCATCCCCTCAAGCAGCCGGCACTCCACCGGATCGTCGTCGACAATGAGAATGGCCATTGAGTTCCCCGCCGGCTGTGCCGTTTCGGGGCACTCTGGCCGAGGGTGCTTAAGGGGGTGTTAAGCGAGCGGTTACGGTACCGATCGCAGTGTCAGTCCGGCGACGCCGAGCGCCAAATTGACGCCGACCTGGCCTGAGACCGAGAGCGGCTGCAACGCGATCGAGCGATGCGACCCGCCGACCAGGACTTTGGCGCCGGCTCCAAGCCCGAGCGAAGCGTCGGCGTTGGCGCCGACGTAAGTGCCGGCGAGCGCGCCGTGGTGAAGTCCATTGGTCGGGGCCACCACGGTCCAGACCAGGACGCCGCCGCCGCGCACGCCAAGATCGAGGCCCAGCCGGCCGATATGGCCGCGATAGTTCTCGGGCGGTCCATTATCGGGAGCGAAACTGCACCGGATGTCCTGGCGCGAGCCGATAATGAGGCCGAGGCTTGCCGACGTCCTGCAAGTGAGCACGCCGACTTTGGTGCCGCCTGATTGCGCTGCGGCGGAAGTTGCCAGAGCCGCGCTAAGAGCTAATCCAACAAGGAAATTGCGATATTTCAGCATGAGCCGTCCTCCCGTATTCGATCTAAGTTCCCGGCGGCCAAAATCGCTTCGGCGGCGCTGTCCGATAAAGAGAGCATAGCGCCCCTTTGCCAGCAAGGCCGTGGATCGTAGAGTTGGCTCCACCTCGATACGGCGCGCGTCCTGCTCAATGCTGCCGATTTCATGCGGGTCCATAAAAATGTCTGTTCCAGATTCTAATACCGTATTGACCGTGCTGTGGCGCGCTGCGGGTTTCGATGATGCGGCGCTGCGCGACATTCAGTTGACCGGCGCCGAACCGGCACTGCCGTCGTCATTCGCGGTCGGCGTGGCGGCGCAGGCGACGATCGCCGCGGCGGCGCTTGCGGCGGCCGAGATTTGGCGCCTGCGGGGTGGCCGTCGTCAGCGCGTTAGCAACAATATGCGGCGCGCGGCCATCGAGTTTCGCAGCGAACGCTATCTGTGCGTCGACGGCAAAATGCTGGACGATCATCACGACGACATTGCGGGTCTTTACCGTTGCGGTGACGGCCGCTGGGCGCGGCTGCACACCAATTTGCCGCATCATTGCAGCGGGCTGTTAAAACTTCTCGGCGTTGCGCACGACAAGACGGTGGTGCAACGCGCGGTTGAAGGCTGGCAGGCCGAGGCGCTTGAAACTGCGGCGACCGAGGCGGGGCTCGTTGTCACGGCGTGTCGCTCGTTCGCGGAATGGGATCAGCATCCGCAAGGCCGTGCGGTCGCAGGTCTTCCGCTGTTCCGCATCGAGAAGATCGGTGACGCGCCGCCGCAAAAACTCGCGACCGCGCAACGCCCGCTCGCCGGCGTAAAAGTGCTCGACCTCACCCGCATCATTGCCGGGCCGGTCTGCGGCCGCACACTCGCGGCGCATGGCGCCGACGTGTTGCTCGTTACTGCGGCGCATTTGGCGTCGATGCTGCCGCTGGTCATCGACACCGGGCGCGGAAAATTGTCGGCGTCGCTCGATTTGCGCGGCGCCGGCAGCCGCGACACGCTTACCGCGCTGCTGCGCGATGCCGATATTTTTGTGCAAGGCTACCGGCCGGGCGCCATCGCCGCGCACGGTTTTTCGCCGCAAGAGGCCGCCCGCATCCGGCCCGGCGTCATTTATGTGTCGCTCTGCGCTTATGGAGAGGACGGACCGTGGGCACCACGTCGCGGCTTCGACTCGCTGGTGCAAACCGCGAGCGGCCTCAATGACGCCGAAGCGGAGGCGTTCGGTTCGCACGAGCCGAAAGTGCTGCCGGCGCAAGTGCTCGACCACGCGACCGGTTATTTGCTCGCCTTCGCGGCGCTGGCTGCGCTCAAGCGCCGCATGGAGGAGGGCGGCTCGTGGCATGTGCGCCTGTCGCTTCTGCAAACCGGCTTCTGGCTGCGGCAGCTCGGCCGCATCGACGGCATGGCGTGCCGCGACCCCGGCTTTGGCGATGTCGGCGATTGTCTGGAAGAGACGCCGTCCGGCTTCGGACGGCTCACGGCGGTTCGTCACACCGCCGAGATGAGCGAAACGCCGCCGCGTTGGGAGCGGCCGAGCGTGCCGCTTGGCACCAATGCCGCCGCTTGGCCGAGCTAACGCTTAAATACCTCGCGCCCGTAGCGGCCTTGCGGGCGCCACACAGCTGCGCCACATGAACTGACGTTCAAGGATCTCCTCACCATATGCCCCGCTCCCAGAAAATGACCAAACGCACGGCTCGGCGGCCCGGCAAATCTCGCCCCGCCGGCCCCAAATCGTCGCTCGGCCGTCTGCCCGAGTGGAATCTCAACGATCTTTATTCCGGCCTCGACGATCCGGCGATCAAGCACGATCTCGATCGCGCCGATACCGAGTGTGTCGCCTTCGAGGAGAGCTACAAGGGCAAGCTCGCCGCGATGGCCGCTGAGCCGGATGGCGGCGTGAAGCTCGCCACGGCGGTCGAGCGCTACGAAGCGATCGACGACCTGATGGGCCGCATCGGCTCCTATGCCGGACTCATTCATGCCGGCGATACCGTCGATCCGGCGCGCACGAAATTTTACGGCGACGTGCAGGAGCGCATGACGGCGGCCTCCACGCATCTGTTGTTCTTCACCCTGGAATTGAACCGCATCGAGGACGCGGTCCTCGAGAAGGCGATGGCGAATCCCGCGCTCGGCCATTACCGGCCGTGGCTCGAAGACGTGCGCCGCTACAAGCCGTTCCAGCTTGAAGACCGCGTCGAGCAGCTGTTTCACGAAAAGTCGGTGACCGGCTATTCGGCCTGGAACCGGCAGTTCGATGCCACGATCGCGGGTTTGCGTTTCAAAATCGGCGGCAAGTCGCTCGCCATCGAGCCGGCCCTCAATCTCTTGGTCGATCGCGCGGGTGACAAACGCCAAGCCGCCGCCGAAGCGCTCGCCCATACCTTCAAGGATCACGTGCGCGATTTCGCGTTGATTACCAATACGCTCGCCAAGGACAAGGAGATCTCCGACCGCTGGCGCGGCTTTACCGACATCGCCGACGACCGGCATCTGTCGAATCGGGTTGAGCGGGAAGTGGTGGATGCACTCGTCATGGCAGTGCGCGCCGCCTATCCGCGGCTGTCGCATCGTTACTATGCGCTCAAGGCGAAATGGTTCGGCAAAAAGCGTCTGCCGCATTGGGACCGCAACGCGCCCTTGCCGCAGGTGCCGACGCGCACCGTCGGCTGGATCGAGGCCAAGGATACCGTGCTCGACGCTTACGGCGCGTTCTCGCCGAAAATGGCGGCGATCGCCAAGCGCTTTTTCAACGAGCGCTGGATCGACGCGCCGGTGCGCCCCGGCAAGGCGCCGGGCGCTTTCGCGCATCCGACGACGCCGTCGGCGCATCCCTATGTGCTGCTCAATTATCAGGGCAAGCCGCGCGACGTGATGACGCTCGCGCACGAGCTCGGCCACGGCGTGCATCAAGTTCTCGCAGCGCCCAATGGCGCGCTGATGGCGCCGACGCCGCTCACGCTTGCCGAGACCGCAAGCGTGTTCGGCGAAATGCTGACCTTCAAGAAGCTGTTGGCGGCGACGCGCGACAAGAAAGAACGCAAGGCCATGCTCGCCGCCAAGGCCGAAGACATGATCAACACGGTGGTGCGGCAGGTCGCCTTCTACACGTTCGAACGCTCGGTCCACACCGAGCGCAAGAACGGCGAATTAACCGCCGAGCGCATCGGTGAGCTATGGCTCGACGTCCAGCGCGAGAGTCTCGGGCCGGCGATCGAGCTGAAGCCGGGTTACGAGAATTTTTGGGTTTATATCCCGCATTTCATCCATTCGCCGTTCTACGTCTATGCTTATGCGTTCGGCGATTGCCTGGTGAACTCGCTCTACGCGGTCTACGAGCACGCCGCCGAAGGCTTCGCCGAGCGCTATCTCGCCATGCTCGCGGCCGGCGGCACCAAGCATCATTCCGAATTGCTCGCGCCGTTCGGCCTCGACGCCCGCGATCCCACCTTCTGGCAAGGCGGTCTCGGCGTCATCGAGCGGATGATTGCGGAGCTGGAAAGCTTGAGCTGAATTAGTGGCAAACCGCGAAAAGCCCGATAGCGAAAAGAACCGCTTCACCGCGCGCGCCGCGCGTTATGCCCGCGTCGGCGCCAATGTCGGCGGCGTGGCGGCGCGCTATGCCGGGCGGCGGCTGATCGGCGGCGAGGCGGATCGCGCCGGCGATGCGAGTGCGCTGTCGTCGGCGCTTGGCCGGCTCAAGGGTCCGCTGATGAAGGTCGCGCAATTGATGGCGACCGTTCCCGATCTCTTGCCGCCGGAGTATGCCGCCGAATTGCAGAAACTGCAGAGCGAAGCGCCGCCGATGGGCTGGGCTTTCGTCAAGCGTCGCATGATGGCGGAGCTCGGCGCCGGCTGGGAGAAAAGATTCGAAAGTTTTGAGCATCATCCGGCCGCCGCCGCTTCGCTCGGTCAGGTGCATCGCGCGCGCGCGCACGATGGCGCGGCGCTCGCCTGCAAGCTGCAATATCCCGATATGCAGTCCGCGGTCGAAGCCGATTTACAGCAATTGCAGTGGCTCTTGGCGCTGCGCCGCCGCTTCGAATCCGCGATCGACACCACCGAGATCGCCAAGGAGATCGGCGCGCGCGTGCGCGAGGAGCTCGACTATAGGCGCGAGGCCATGCATGTCGGGCTCTATCGCAAGATGCTCGACGGTGTCGATTGCGTGCGGGTGCCGCGCGCCTGGCCGGAGCTGTCGACCGGCCGGCTGCTGACGCTCGACTGGCTCGATGGCACCAAAATGCTCGCGCACAAGGGCGCGCCGCTTGCGGTGCGTAATGTGTTGGCGACTGCGATGTTCACCGCCTGGTGGTTTCCGTTCAGCCGCTTTGGCGTCATTCACGGCGATCCGCATCTTGGCAATTACACGGTGTTCGCGCGCGACGGCGAGCCTGCGGGGATCAACCTCCTCGATTACGGCTGCGTCCGCATCTTCGCGCCGAAATTCGTCGGCGGCGTCGTCGACCTCTATCACGGCCTTCTCAATGGCGAGCACGATCGCGTCGTGCACGCCTATGAGACCTGGGGCTTCCGCAGGCTGTCGCGCGATCTGATCGACACGCTGAATATCTGGGCGCGCTTCATCTATGCGCCGCTCCTCGACGACCGGGTGCGCACTATCGCTGATGGCGTCAAGCCCTCGGAATACGGCCGCCGTGAGGCGTTCCGCGTCCATCAGGCGCTCAAGCAAAAAGGTCCGGTTACGGTGCCGCGCGAATTCGTGTTCATGGATCGCGCCGCGATCGGGCTTGGCGCCGTCTTTTTGCATCTGCGCGCCGAGCTTAATTTCTACAAGCTGTTCAACGAGGCGATCGAGAATTTTTCGCTTGATCGCGTCACCAAGCGGCAGTCGGCTGAGCTTGCCGCGGTGGGGCTGCCGTCCGCATAATTCGCCTACCGGCATTGCAACGCCGGGCGTTGACGGCCCGTATCGCACCCACGATGGTGTCCTCCAAAAGCATTCGCGCATGATCCCGAAAAGTGGAAGCCGGTTTTCGGGAAAGATCATGCGCAAACGCACAATTGGGGAGGATGCCATGAATGCTTCACGGCGTAATTTGATTCAAGCGATTGCCGCGGGCGGTGCAGCAATCGCGGCGACACAGGTCCCAACAGGCGCGCTCGCGCAATCGACCGTCACCCAAGCGACGCCCACGAGCCCTGCGCCGGCAAGTTCTGCGGCAGCTACGGTCGATCTCGGCGACGCCAGCAATCAAGAGCGCGAGCTAAAGATCGTCAATATCGAGCTTCTCGAAGACGACGCCCGCAAGGTCATCTCGCCCGGACGCTTCGCCGTCATGGGCCCCGCGGGCGACGGCTGGACCTATCGCGAGAACCGCCGCGGCTTCAACGATTTCCCGATCATGCCGCGGCGCCTGCAGGGCGTGAAAGACATCGATCTGCGCACGACGCTGCTCGGCCACGAATTGGCGCTTCCAGTCTTCACCTGCCCGACAGGCTCCCAGGCCACCTTCCACGTCAAAGGTGAACTGCCCAATGCCGCGGGCGCGGGCATGGCCGGGACGTTGTTTGTCGCCTCGGGCGCGTCGAACCGGCCGATGGAAGAGATCGCCAAGGCGACGCCGGGCCCGAAATGGTTCCAGATCTATATGAACCGCGACATGGAGCTGAACCGCTGGCTGGTGCAGCGCGCTAAGGCGGCTGCATTTTCGGCAGTGGTGCTGACCGCCGACGCGCTCGGCCCCGGCCAGAGCGATGACTTCATCAAGCTCGGCCGGCCGCGCGCGCCGGGGCTCACCGCGGGCAATCACGATCCGGCGCTCGGCGGCCACGGCAATTTTAGCGACCAGAAGCGTGACCTGAGCTTCACCGACATCACCTTCCTGCGCGAGGCTTCTGGCCTGCCGGTGCTGGTGAAGGGCGTGGTGCAGCCGGACGATATCCGCCAGAGCCTCGACGCCGGCGCCGCGGGAATCCGGATCTCCAATCACGGCGGCCGTCAGATGGACGGCGGGCCGGCCTCGATCAGCATGTTGCGCGCCGCGGTCGATACGGTCGAAGGGCGCGTGCCAGTCGTCCTCGACAGTGGCATCCGCCGCGGCATCGACGTGTTCCGCGCGCTCGCGCTCGGCGCGACGGCGGTTGGCATCGGCCGGCCGGCGCTGTGGGGCCTGATCAATGGTGGCTCGCTCGGCGTCAAAAGCGTCTACGATCAGCTTGCCTCCGAGTTGCGGTCGACCATGCTGTTGTCCGGTGTCGCCAAGGTGACCGATCTCAAGCGCGAGAATCTCGCCAAAGCGTGAGAACGGCGGCCGCGATCGGGCTCAGCAGCACTCCAAATCCGCGCCGTCGAGCGCGATGAGGGCGTTCTTCATGAAGACCGGCGGCAGGTCGTCCTCGGCCACCTCGGCAAGCGGCTTGAAGATCTTGAAGTGATGGCGGCCGAGCGCGGTCCAGAACACTGCGTGGGTTTCGATCGGCGGACAGCCGGGGACCGCACAAGCGATCTCCGACACCATGACGGTATCGTCGTCGGCAAGCCCAAAGCGCGTCCGGGTCCAATCCCGAACGCGGTCGAGCGCTTCGCCCTGAATGGCACTTTTCTTGATGAATCCAAGCATGGCAACCCGTCATGCCCGGCCTTGTGCCGGGCATCCACGTCTTTATACACCTCAACCAAGAAAGACGTGGTTGGCCGGGATAAGCCCGGTCATGACGAGAGAGAGGACTAGATAGTGGCCGAGACAGTATTGGCGGCGGTACGGACCGGACCGAGCAAGACCGAAGTGCGCGAATATCCGATGCCGGATATCCCGCCGGACGCCGCCCTGATGAAGATGGAAGTGGGCGGCATCTGCGGCACCGACGTCAAACTCTACAAGCACCCGCCGTCGAGCGCGCCCGTGATCATGGGTCACGAGAATATCGGCGTCGTCGCCAAGGCCGGCCGCGAATTCACACTTCGCAAAGGGTTTAAAGAGGGAGACCTCGTCTTTGTCGAGCACTATGTCTCTTGCGGCAAATGCGAATGGTGCCATGCCGGCCAATACCGGCATTGCGAGAACACCAACTGGCGCACCAATCCGGACGCGATCCGCTACGGCTACACCTCGGCCGAGAAGGCGCCGCATCTGTGGGGCGGCTTCGCCCAATATGTCTATCTACCGTGGAACGCGGTGGTGCATCACGTGCCCAACGGCGTGTCGGCCGAACTTGCCGGCCTCGTCACGCCGATGGCGAACGGCGTCGAGTGGTCTTTGTTCGACGGCAATGTCGGCTACAATTCGACGGTGCTGATTCAGGGCCCGGGCCAGCAGGGTCTGTCGCAGACCGTGATCTGCAAACAGGCCGGCGCTTCGCTGATCATCGTCACCGGCACCTCGAAAGACAAAGCCCGCATGGACGTCGCCAAGAAACTCGGCGCCGACTATGTCATCGACGTGCAGAAGGAAGACCCGCTCGCCCGCATCATGGAGATCACCGGCGGCAAGGGCGTCGACGTGTCGCTCGATTGCACCGCCGGCGCCGGCACCATTCCGATCCTGCTCGGCATTGAGGCGCTCAAGAGGAAGGGCGGGATCATCGTGGCGCAGGGCGAGCTGGCGCAGTTCCCGAACTTTCCGCTGGAGAAATTCACGGTGAAATTCATCACCATGAAGAGCGCGCGCGGCCACAGCTACAAGGCCTGCGAACTCGCGCTTGAGCAGCTTGCGTCGAAGCGCTTTCCGCTGGAGCTCGTCACCACCCACCGTTTCGCGCTCAAGGATGTCGACCTCGCCATCCGCTCGGTCGGCAACGAGGGCGTGCCGGACGTGATCCACGCCTCGCTGATGCCGTGGATGTGAGGGGGGCCGGTGGGTGTGGCAGGTTCATGATTGACATGCTAGCAGGGCACAGCATTTGAACGCGGCCTTCTGAACACAGGTCATCCGATGGACTCGATCTTCGTCACCCATAAGACGGCGGACGCGGTTCCAATCTGGTTCGTTACCGCGGCGAACTATAAGGACGTGCGCAAAATGATCGGCGCCGAGGCGCGCGCCTTCGCCGACGCCGCGGGCTTTGAGCCCAAATCCGGCCGCTACTTGCCGCTGCCCGGAAAAGGCGACGATGAGGCGCGTCTCGGCGGCGTTCTGTTCGGCATCGAAGACGGCGACGAGACCACAGACCCGTTCCTACCCGGCCGTCTGACGCAGCAATTGCCCAAGGGCGTCTACCGTTTCGCCAACGAGCCGCACGATGCGCGGCTGGCGGCGCTCGCCTTCGCGCTCGGCGCCTACCGCTTCACACGCTACCGCAAGGCCGAGACGCCCGCGGTCAAGCTCGACTTGCCGCAAAGCGTGGATCGCGAGGAACTGGCGCACATCGTCGAGGCGGTGACTTTGGCGCGCGACCTCATCAACACGCCGGCCAACGATATGGGGCCGGCGCAGCTCGAACAGGCGGCGCGCAAACTTGCCGCGCGTCACAACGCCACCATCAGTGCCATCATCGGCGACGAGCTTCTGGAGAAAAACTTTCCGCTCATCCACGCCGTCGGCCGCGCTTCGGCCGGCGCGCCGCGGCTGATCGACATGTCGTGGGGCGACACCAAGCATCCGCGCGTGACGCTGGTCGGCAAGGGCGTCTGTTTCGATACCGGTGGTCTCGACATCAAGCCCGAAGCCTCCATGCTCAACATGAAGAAGGACATGGGCGGGGCTGCGACCGCGCTTGCGCTTGCGCATATGATCATGTCGCGCAAGCTGAAACTGCGGCTGCGCGTGCTCATTCCTGCGGTGGAGAATTCAATCGCCGGGGGAAGCTTCCGTCCTCGCGACGTCTACACGTCGCGAAAAGGCATCACCGTCGAGATCGGCAATACCGATGCGGAGGGCCGCTTGGTCCTCGCCGATGCGTTGGCGCTTGCCGACGAGGACAAGCCGGAACTGATCGCCGACTTTGCGACGCTGACCGGCGCCGCCCGCGTCGCGCTCGGTCCGGATCTGCCGGCCTTCTTTACCGACGACGATGCGCTGGCCGGCGACCTGATGGGTCACGCCAGCGCCGAAAACGATCCGGTGTGGCGACTGCCGCTATGGCGGCCTTATGAGTCGATGCTCGAATCGAAAGTTGCCGACACCAATAATGTCGGCGGCAGCCAAGGCGGCGCCATCACCGCCGCCTTGTTCATGCGGCGTTTCGTGACGGCGAAGTCGTGGCTGCATTTCGACGTGTTCGCCTGGTCGGCGACGGCCAAAGCCGGCCGCCCCGAAGGCGGCGACTTGCAAGCGGCGCGCGGGCTCTATGCGCTCCTTTCCGCGCGCTACGGCTAGCGATGGGCGCGTTCGATCCTCGCGTCACGCCGGCCCGCGCCGATCTCGCGGCGAAAGAGCTTGAGGGCAAAGTCGCCGCGGCGCGTTTTGTCGAAGGCCGCGTCATGGAAGTGATCGAGCCGCAAGCGCCGCTCCGCCACGCGCCGCGGCCCGATGCGCCGCTCGCCACCGAAGCGCTCAAGGGCGAGCGCGTCACAATCTATGACGTGAACGCCGAAGGGTTCTCCTGGGGGCAACTCGCGGCCGACAATTATGTCGGCTGGCTGCCGTCGAATGCGCTCGCGCCAGCGGGCGCGGCGCCGACCCATAAGGTCGCGGCGCTGCGCACTTTCGCGTTCCCCGGCCCGTCGATCAAACTGCCGCCCATCGAGGCGCTGCCGTTCGGGGCCGCGCTTGCGGTCACGCGCATCGCCAATCGCATGGCGGTGACGCCGAACGGCGCGCATGTGTCGGCCGCGCATCTCAAGCCGATCGGCGAATATGAATCCGATTTCGTTGCGGTCGCCGAGCGCTTTCTCGGCGTGCCTTATCTGTGGGGCGGCAAGACCGCACTTGGGCTCGATTGCTCCGGTCTCGTGCAGATCGCGCTCACGGCGTGCGGCATGGCCTGTCCGCGCGACAGCGACATGCAGGAGGCGGCGCTGGGTGCACTTTTACCTGCGGCGATAGAACACGACGCGGCACAGCGCGGCGATCTTGTATTTTGGCAAGGGCATGTCGCGATCGTCCGCGACCATGCAAGCCTCGTGCACGCCAATGCGTTTCACATGGCGGTTGCCATCGAGCCACTCGGCGAAGCCGTCGCCCGCATCCGTGCCGCGTGGAGCGAAGTGACCGCCGTGCGGCGGATCATTGCGTCTTGAGACCGAGGGTCTTGGCGATCCCGGCGAGCTGATCGTTTTGCTCCTTGATGCTGACGGCGAATTCCTTTGGGCCGCGCAGCGTCATGATCTGGCCGGTATCGACCAGCCGCTTGGCGATGATCGGATCCTTCTCGGCGACGTCGCGAATATCCGCCGCAATGCTTTCGCGCAAACTGTCCGCCATGCCTTTGGGGCCGTAGAGCCCGCCCGCAGTCTCCATCGTCAGTGCCGGGTAACCGGCTTCGGCCGCGGTCGGTATGTCGGGCGCGGTCAGCGCCCTTTTCCTGCTGGTCACGATCAGCACCTTGATGCGGCCGGCCTGCCGCAACGGCAGCGCCACCGCGAGCGAGGTCGACAGCACCTGGATGCGGTTCTCAGCAAGATCGTTCGGCGCTTGCATGATGTCGCGATAGGGCACTTTGGTGATCTCCAGGTTCATGTCCTTGATGAAGCCGAAGATCAGGAAATCCGAATTGCCGGACGCTGCAGCGGCGTTGAGCTTGCCCGGCTCCGCGCGCGCCAGCTTCACCAGCTCATCGACGGTATTGACGTTCAGCGCGGTCGGCGCCGAGATCGCCAGCACGGTGACATAGACGCCGACGATCGGCACGATATCGCTCAAATCGAAAGGCGGCGCCTCCTGGTCGTAGAGGTGGACCAGAAATGCACCGGACGGCCCAAAGAACAGCGTGTGGTCGTCATGGGCGTCGATAAACGCCTTGATCGCGACCAGCCCGTCGCCACCCGGACGATTCTCGACGACGACCGGCTTGCCCCAGCGCGCGGTCAGCCGGTCCGCTAACAGGCGCGCTGTCGTATCGGTTGCGCTGGCAGGGCCGAACGGCAGGATCAGCCGCACCGCATGTGTCGGATAAGTCTGCTGCGCTTGCGCATAGACGATAGGTAGCAATGTTGCGATGGATAGCAACGTTGCCGCGATCGCAAGAGCCGCGATGATGTTCCGCCGGCGCATCGGCTTCCTCCCCGGAAGACCTTTATGTTTGCCCGCAGACTAGCACGTTGTTGCCGGTTTGAAATATGCCGGCGCATCCGGCCGCGGGAATCGCGCGTTCAGTGCAGCAAGGTCTGATAGCCCGCGATCAACAGCTCGACGGCGATCAAGATGACGATGATCATCTCCAGCCGGAACGAGCGCTTGGTGTCGAGAATGTCGGTCAGAACCTGCGCCGTCTCGGCGAGCACCGAGAGCTTTCGGAACAGCGCGTCGGCGCGCTCCTTGAGCTCATACTCGTCTTCGATCCTGGCATAGAGGCGCTCGAGATCGGGGCGATCCCACAACACGTCGGGCTTATCGGTCACCGCGACGCGGCCGGAGACGCGCTGCTGAACGAGGAGCGCATTGCCGATCTGCTTGAGGATGGTGCCGCGCCCGGCGCGGGCGCGGCCTTTTTCGGCAAGCTGCCGCGCGAACGGCTCGACCTGGTCGAAGACCCCGGCAACCTCGCGTTCGTCGCGCGCCAAGACGACGCTTTTCGACAGTGCGTCGGCGATCACGACGAGACTGTCGGGCGTGATCGCCTTCAACGCGATCGGACCGCCAGGCATGATTTGATCGTCCTTGTCGGGGATCAGGTCGATCAGCACCGACTCTTCTTCCCGCGGCAGCACCGGGCGGATGAGCCGCGGGGTGAGGCCGCGCAAAACCTCGTCTTCCTCCTCGGGCGTAAGCCCGATCATCACCGCGACGCCGTAGCGGAACAACGTCACAAATCCGTCTTTACCGAATTTGTAGGTGAGGGGGACGGTTGAAACGACGTGATCGTGTTCAAGCTGCGCAGTATCGATACGGTCGCTCAACAGAATCGCGCGCACGCGTTTGCGGCCGGTGGCCGGCGGTTTGGCGAGTTGTGGGGCGTCGGTCATCGTCAGCATGGTCGGCCAGCTCTTCCGGCATAAGCAACTTCCGCAGCTTAGATATGTACTTTATGGCGCGGTTTCGAGCCGTCCCGGATGCTGTCCGGCGCGCTGCGGCAGAATGATAATGCACGCAACTATGAATGCGCCGATGACAGCGCTGGCGATGGGCCGGCTCAGCGCGAGGCCGCCATCGTGCGCCGGTTTGTCGAGGAAATCGCCGACGGTGGCGCCGAACGGCCGGGTCAGGATGAAGGCCGCCCAGAACAAAAAGACGCGCGACACATTCGTCATGAAATAAAAGGCGACGACGATTGCCAAGCCGGTCGCAAATACCAGCGCGCCGCCGTCATAGCCGAGGCCGGAATCGGCGGTCCAATCGCCAAGCGCAGTGCCGAGCGTTTGCGAAAACGTAATGGCTATCCAGTAGAAGGCTTCCACCTTCGGCGTGGTCACGGTCGCGACCGAGATCGAGCCGAGCGACCAGTACCAGGCGCCGAGCGTCGCCATCACGCACGCCAACAAAATCAAAGAACCGCCGGCATAGCCGATGCCGAGCGAGCGATCGGCAAAATCGGCCATGGTGGTGCCGGCTGTGGTTGAGGCGATGATCGTCGCCCAATATAAAAACGGATGAAATTTTTTCGCCACGATCTGCAATACGACCAAGGCGACCAGCAGCGCGAGAAACAACGCACTGCCGGCGAGGTAGCCCCAATCGAGCGTCATGGTCACGGTATCGCCGCCGGTTTCGCCGAGCGTCGTTGCGGCAATCTTGATAATCCAGAAAACGAGCGTGACTTCGGGAACTTTGCTTGCGGATCGCTCAATCGCGTCTGTCATCAACCCTCCGCCGACGCACAAACATCGTTCTCGGTCATCGGGGGCAGGTAGGAAATATTCGGCGGAATGTAAAGGAGGCGCGTGCACATTAGAGGCGTTCAAAGAACGCGCGCCTTGCTACTTGGTTTTCAATCAGGCTTTTTGCGCAGGATGTAGATGAGCACTTCAGCGACGGCGCGGTAGAGCTCGACCGGAATTTCCTGGTCGATCTTCAGGCACGACAGCGCGACGGCAAGCTCCGGCTTATGCGTGATCGGCACGTCGTTGAGTTCGGCGATCTCGACGATCCGCCGCGCCAGTTCGCCGCGGCCGATGGCGGTGACCCGCGGCGTGCCCGGCTTTTCGTATTCGAGCGCAACCGCGAGCGCGGTTTTGCCGTCGCTCATGATGTCTGATCCAGAAACGTGCCCGGCGTTGCCGGTTGCGGGCGCGGCGAGCTGGCAAGATCTCCGACATGAACCCCGTTATGGCAGCGCAAGTCCCCGGGCTCGATCTCGGCGTTGCGCAAGCCGGCTTCGAGGAACGGCAGCCCCGTCGTGGCCCGGCCTTGCGCTTAGCGAAAGCCGTCGCCTTGTTTGGGATTTTCGCCGCCGCAGCTCGTGTCATCAGCCACGTAGTCCTTGGGGCGTATGTAAATGCCGTAGCCCGAGCCCGTAACGATAGGGGCGTCGTCCGGCAAGGCCGGGCCGCCGATCCGGCCCACCATGTAAACGCCGAAACCCAGGATGATGAAAATCAAGATCACCGGGTTGAAGCTGAAATAGACGCCCGCCACCATCACCGCCGCGATCAGTGCGATAACCGCAAGAACGAGTTTCATCATTTGCGCCCCCATCATCGTGGTGTTGGTGCCTGGTCATGTTAGTCGCAGTTGGGACGGCCGGATTCAAGCCACAGATAAGTCTATCAATTTGTCGCGCTGGCGCAGCTCCCGGCGCTCCTCTAACATTGATGCCAAGCAATGACGGGTGGGAACGCTGCATGCCGGGACGTCTCGAAGGGAAAGTCGCGCTAGTCGCGGGGGCGGGCTGTATCGGTCCGGGCTGGGGCAACGGCCGCGCCGCGGCGGTGCTGTTCGCCCGCGAGGGCGCCAAAGTATTCGCCGTGGATAAGGACGCCGACGCGATGACCGAGACGGTCGCGCGCGTCGGTAACGACGGCGAGATCGCCACGCATGTGTGCGACGTGCTCGACGACGCGCAGGTTCTCGCCATGACGGAAGCCTGCCGTAACAGATTCGGCGGCAATATCGATATCCTCGTCAATAATGTCGGCGGCTCGGCCGCGGGCGGCGCCGCCGAAATGGCCGAGGAGGTTTTCGATCGTCAGATCGACTACAATCTCAAGAGCGTATTCCTGTCCTGCCGCCACGTCATTCCGGTCATGGTGGAACAGAACGGCGGTTCAATCGTCAACACCTCGTCGAGTTCCGGCATACGCTTCACCGGCTCGCCGCAGATCGGCTATGCCACGTCCAAGGCCGCGGTGATCCAGTTCTCGCGCGTCACCGCCGTGCAATATGCCAAGAACGGCATCCGTGTGAATACGGTGATCCCGGGCCAGATGCACACCCCGATGGTTGAAGCGCGGCTCGCCAAGCAGCGCACCGGCGGCGACATCGAGGCCTTGCTCAAATCGCGCGTGGCGCGTATTCCGCTCGGTTTCATGGGCGACGGGCGCGACACTGCCAATGCCGTTCTCTTTCTTGCCTCCGACGAAGCCCGCTTCATCACCGGAACCGAAATCGTGGTCGACGGCGGCATGACCGTCCGCTGCGACTGATCATTACAAGGATAGCGTGCTCTAATGACCATTCGCGCCGACGATTTGACGCCAACCATCGCGCCTCCGGATCCGAACCCGAAAAAGCCGCGCATCACGCTGCCGACGCTGGCTTGCGATTCGCATTTCCACGTCTTCGGGCCGCACAGCAAATTTCCCTACGCGCCGAACCGGCCGTTCACGCCGACCGATGCGCCCAAAGAAAATCTGTTTCGCCTGCACAATTTCCTCGGCTTTCAGCGCGGCGTGTTCGTGCAATCGACCTGCCACGGCAGCGATCATGCGGCGCTGGTCGATCTGTTGGCCGCCGGCGAGGGGCGCTATCGCGGCGTGGCGCTGCTTGAACCGACAATGCGGCCGGAGGAGATCGAGCGTCTCGACGATGCCGGCGTGCGTGGTTTGCGGCTGCATTTCTATTTCCCGCATCTCGGCGCGCCGCGGCCGCGCGAGGAGATGCTCAAGATGATCGAACTCGCCGAGCCGTACGGCTGGCACATCGCCATTCATTGCGGCGGCAACGGCGTCTTCGATCTCTACGAGTTCATCCGGTCGATCGATGCGCCGGTTGTCATCGACCATATCGGGCGCGTCGATGTCGGCGAGGGGAAGAACGGCAGGGCGTTTGCGACGCTGCGCCGTTTGCTCGACACCGGCAACGTCTGGGTGAAACTGTCCGGCACCGACCGTATCACCAAACAGCCTTATCCCTATGCTGACGCGGTGCCGTTCGCGCGCGATCTTGCCGCGCACGCGCCGGAGCGCGTGGTGTGGGGCACCGACTGGCCGCATCCCAACCACAAGGCGATCCCCAATGACGGCGAACTGGTCGATCTCATCGCCGAGATCGCGCCCGACGAAAAAACGCGCCGCCTTATGCTGGTGGACAATCCGACGAAGTTGTTCGGGTTTTAAATTTTCTGTCCGGGGCGAACGATGACCAAAAAGACCCTCGGCAAGCTTCCCGGCGACGCCTTCGGCGTGCTGGACCTGCCGGTGCTCCCGCCGGACGTGCTTGACGGCTATCGGCTTGCCCGATCTCACCGGTATCGCGTCGGATGCGATGGACGAGCTTGGCATTGTCGGCGTGGTGCCGGCCGCGTTGCTGGTGCCGCGCGATCCGTCGGCGCGGCTGGTCGGGCGGGCGCTCACGGTGCGCAATGTCGCGGCCACCGCTCCGGTCCCGGACAAAGTCAAAGCCGCCGCTTCGGGGCTTGGCGAAATCGAAGCCCACAATCTCGCCGAGCCGGGCGACCTGATCGTGCTACAAGGCGTCGATCTGTGTTCCAATCTCGGCGGCATATCGGCGACCATCGGCCATCGCCAGGGTGAGCTCGGCGCCATCGTCGACGGCGGCGTGCGCGATGTCGATCATTCGCGCGGCATCGGCTATGCCATCTGGTCGAAGAGCGTCAGCCCGATTACCGGCAAATGGCGGGTCGAGACCGTCGCCATCAACAAGCCGGTGACGATCTGCGGCATCGTGGTGAACCCCGGCGACCTCGTGCTCGCCGACGAAACCGGCGTTTGTTTCATTCCGCGTGCGCGGGCGGCCGAGGTGTTGCGGCACGCGCGACGCAATGCCGCGGCCGAAAAGCTGCGCGAAGAGAAGATCGCATCGGGCGCGCCGGTGCCGGAACTGTTCGGCAAGGCGCGGTAGCACATCCGCTGCGTCATTCCCCGATAATCCCCAATTTCTTGATCGTGTCCGGCCACGCCAAAAAATCCTTGGCGAGCCTTGCCTCGAATGCGGCGTGGCCGAGCGCGCCGTGCATGCCGAGTTCGGCGAAGCGCTGCTTGACGGTTTCCGTCGCCAGCACGGCGGTCAACGCCTGCTCAAGCCGGTCGCGGATTTGCGGCGGCGTGGCGGCGGGCAAGAACGCGCCATACCAGCTCTCCATCACCACGCTCGGCAGCCCAAGCTCTTTGGTCGTCGGCACGTCGGGCAGGAGCGGCGTGCGTTCGGAGGCGAACAGCGCCACCGGCGTCACCGTGCCGGCCTTCACCAGCGGCAGCAATATCGGCAGGTCGGCATTGAGCATGTCGACATGGCCGCCGAGCAGGTCGTTGATCGCCGGCGCCGCGCCGCGATAAGGCACATGGGTGATTTTCACATTGGCCGCGGCATTGAGCATTTCCACCGCAATGTTCATCGTCGTGCCCGGTCCCGCCGAGCCATAGGTGAGCTTTTGCGCCTTCGCCTTGGCGATGAGGTCCTTCATATTGTCGGCGCCGAGCTGGTGGTTGACCACCAGGAGCGACGGCATGGTGGCGACCATCATGACCGGCTCGAAGGATTTCACCGGATCGTAGGCCGTGGGCGGCTTGAGGATCGGGCCGAGCACCTGACCTCCCATGCTGGAGAGGAGGACAGTGGTGCCGTCGGGTGTCGCATGCGCCACCAGCTCAGCGCCGACCGCGCCGCCGGCGCCGCTGCGATCCTCGACGATCACGTCGGCCTTAAGCTGGGCGGCGAGTCCGGGCGTGAGAATGCGCGCTAATTGATCGATCGGACCGCCTGCGGCGAACGGCACCACGATCTTGATTGTCTCGGCGCAAGCCGGCGTCGTGAGCGACAGGGCGGCAAGCAATAGCGATGCAAGGCAGCACAAGCTCGCAAGCGAGCTGCGAAAGCGTTCCATCCCTAGGCCCTTCCTTAGGCCTTTGTGGCGGCGGTTTCCGCCGCGTCTTACTGCGCCACTATGCCTTCGGGCGCGGTATCGAGGTTGAACGCGGCGGCGAATAGCGCGCGCGTGTAATCGGTTTTGGGATTGCGAAACAGTTCGGCGGCGTCGCCGCTTTCGACCACCAGGCCTTGCCGCATGACCAGCAAGCGGCTGGCCAGCGCCGCGACCACGCGCAGGTCGTGCGAGATGAACAAATAAGTGAGATTGTGCCGCTTCTGCAGATCGCGCAAGAGATCGACCATCTGCGCCTGGATCAGCATATCAAGCGCGCTGGTCGGCTCGTCGAGCACGATGAAGCTCGGCTCGAGCACGATGGCACGGGCGATGGCGATGCGCTGGCGCTGGCCGCCGGAAAATTCGTGCGGGAAGCGGAAGCGCATCTCCGGACTGAGGCCGACATCGTCGAGCGCCTTGGCGACGCGCTCGTCGCGCTGCCGCTCCGTCATGTGCGGATGATGGACGCGCAGCCCTTCCTTGATGATGTCGGCGACCGACATGCGCGGCGACAGCGACCCATAAGGGTCCTGAAACACGATCTGCATGTTGCGCCGGTAGGGGCGCATTTCCTTGAACGTCAGGCCCTGCAGATTATTGCCCATGAAGGCGATGGTGCCGTCCGAGGAAATCAGCCGCAGGATGGCGCGGCCGAGTGTCGACTTGCCGGAGCCGGATTCGCCGACGACGCCGAGCGTCTCGCCCTGGCGCAGCGAGATGGTCAGCCCGTCGCAGGCTTTGACGTGGCCGACGGTCTTGCGCATCAAGCCGCGCAGGATCGGAAACCAGACCTTGAGGTGCTCGGTATCGAGAACCACCGGCGCATTGGGCTGCGGCGGTGCCGGATCAGGCTTGGGCTCGGCGGCGAGCAGCGCCTTGGTATAGGGATGTTGCGGCGAGGAAAATACCTGCTCGACGGTGCCCGCCTCGACGATCTTGCCGTCCTTCATCACGCAGACCCGCTGCGCGATCTTGCGCACAATGCCGAGGTCATGGGTGATAAACAACAGCGACATGTGCAGCCGCGCCTGCAGATCCCTCAACAGCGCGATGATCTGCGCCTGCACCGTGACGTCAAGCGCGGTGGTCGGTTCGTCGGCGATGAGCAGATCCGGCTCGTTGGCGAGCGCCATGGCGATCATCACGCGCTGGCGCATGCCGCCGGAGAACTCATGCGGGAAGCTTTGGGCACGCTCGGCCGCATTCGGGATCCCGACGGCCTCGAGCAGC
>DASQRX010000065.1:0-4852 GCA_035642635.1 Xanthobacteraceae bacterium | reverse complement strand
CCGTTCGACCGGATGGCGCGCCGCGCCGACAATATGGCGAAGCGCAGCGTTGCGCTGAAGAAGGTCGCCGATGCCGGCGCGCCGCTTTATCAGAGCCTCGACGATGCGCAGAAGAGCCGTTTCACCGTGCTCGCGCGCATGCTGCGGCCACATATGCATCCAGGCTTCGAGGGCCGGCGCCGGTTCGGCGAAGACTATGGCCGCGGCGGCTTCGGCCGTATGCTCGACCATAACAATGGCGGCCACATACAAAACCTCGGCGGCGACAGCGATGAAGGTTCGCGTCTCTGATCGCGCCGAGACAAAAAATTGCTGGCGCTCGTTGAATTTCGCCTCCCTGCAGCGCGCGCCCAGCCAAGCCGCAGCACTTCAGTGCTGCGGCTTTCGTTTGGCGTGGTGCGACGGACGGCCCAAGGCTTGCTTCCGCGCTGAGCTTCCTCGATGCTGTACCGGCGTAGACGGCGATCTACGTCAATGAAATAAGGGGAAAGCATCCATGACGACGCGCCGCGGATTTGTAAAAGCCGCCGTAGCCGCACTCGCGATCCCGGCGCTGCCAAAGCTTGTTGCGGCCGAGGAGAGCTGGCCGGCGCGGCCGATCCGGGCGGTCATTCCGTTTTCGGCCGGCAGCAGCGTCGACATTGTCGGCCGCATCGTGCTCGATCCGTTGGCGCAGCGGCTCGGGCAGCCGATCGTCGTCGAAAACCGGGGCGGGGCGGGCGGCACTATCGGCTGCGCCTTCGTCGCGCAGCAACCGCCGGACGGCTACGCGATCCTCGTCAACGCATCGGCGCATACGTCGGCACCCGCCATTTATCCCAATGCGCCCTACGATGTGACGCGAGATTTTTCCGCCGTCATCCCGTTCGGCAGCGTCCCCAATGTTGTCATCATCGCGCCGTCGAAAGGCATCACGACGCTGAAGGATATGGTCGCCGCAGCGAAAGCCGGAAACGTGACCTTCGCGTCAGCGGGCGTCGGCAGCGCGACGCATTTGGCCGCCGAGCGGCTTCGCATCAGCGCAGGCTTCAATGCCACGCATGTGCCGTTCAAAGGCGGCATCGAAGCCATCACCGAAGTGATGACCGGCCGCGTCGATTTCGCCTGCATAGGCGTGCCGTCGTCGCTGCCGTTCATCAACGACAATAAGCTTCTGGCGCTCGCGGTCTGCACGCCGAAACGATCGACGTCGCTGCCCAACGTGCCGACCACGCTTGAACTCGGTTACAAGGATTCCGACTACAATTTCTGGATGGGCCTGTTTGTGCCGGCAAAGACGGATCGCGCTCTGGTCGAGCGGCTGCGTGCGGAAACGCAAAAGGCCCTGGCCGACCCGGCGGTGGTGGATAAGCTCAAGCCGCAGGGCGTGGAGCCGATGCAGCTATCGCCTGCCGAGTTCGATGCGCTGATCAAGAAAGAAGTCCCGGAGAACATCGCCCTGGTAAAGGCGGCGGGCATCAAGGCCAATTAAGCGGCCGTAACTGCGAAACCGGTTTAGCCGCGTGCCAGCGGTCCGTTCGCTTTCTTCCAGGCGTCGATGCCGCCTGAGATATGACAGGCGGTCTTGAGGCCGGCGTCCTGCGCGGCTTGCACGGCCATCGCCGAGCGCTCGCCGAAGGCGCAATAGAACACGATGCGCTTGCCGGAGGCCGCCGCCAGTTCGTGCAACATGCCGCCTGAGCGGATTTCGTCCGGCAAATCGGGATAACGCGCGTGCAGGGAACCTGCAATGACGCCGTGTTTCTTACGTTCGCTGGTCTCGCGCAGATCGACGATCGCGATGTCGGAACTGTCCTGCAGCGCGATCGCCTCCGCTGCCGAGAGCGCCCAGCCTTTGCGTGCGATATCGTCCTGGTGTAGGCCGACATGAATGTTGGCCGGCACTGCCACATCCATCATCTTCGGGTCCGGCAATTTCAGATTATTCATCAGCTCGGCATATTCGTCCATCGACTTTACCTTGAGCCGCGGATTGAACAGTTTCTCTTCGCCGATCGTCGAGACCGTATCGCCTTTGTAATCGTGCGCTGGAAAGACAAGTGTCGCGTCGGGCAGTTTTAGAAGCTTGTTGAAAATGGAATCGTATTGCGCCCGCGGATCGCCGTTCTGGAAGTCGGTGCGCCCGGTGCCGCGGATCAACAATGTGTCGCCGGTGAACACGCGGTCGTCCAGCAGGAAGGAGTAGCTGTCGTCGGTGTGGCCGGGCGTGTAGAGCACATCGAGGCGAACACCCTCGATCTCAACGCGATCGCCCTCGGCGACCCGCATGGATACGACATCGGCATGGGTCTGTTCGCCCATCACCGTGACGCAATGCGTGCGGTCGCGCAGCGCGCCGAGCCCGGTAATGTGATCGGCATGCAAGTGTGTGTCGACCGCCTTGACTAGCTTGAGGTCAAGCTCACGGACCAGTTGCAGGTAGCGATCGACCTTTTCCAGCACCGGATCGATGATCAAAGCCTCGCCGCCCGGGCGGCTGGCGAGGAGATAGGTATAGGTGCCGGAGGTGCTGTCGAAGAGCTGGCGGAAAATCATGGGCCCATCCTATCGGAAAATGCGGCCGAAATATTCCCCGTGAATCATTTTCCGGGCAATATCATTCTTTCCCGCCGGTCATGCCGTCCGGTGCAGACTTGTCCAGATCGTGCGCTATTTGTCGCGCTCGACCTGAAGGTCCGGCCGCGAACCCCATTCGGCCCACGAGCCGTCATAGAGCCCCTGCGGCGGCTTGCCGAGCGTTTCAAGCGCGAAGGTGAGGATCGCGGCGGTCACGCCGGAGCCGCAACTGGTGATGATCGGCTTGTCGAGGTCGACGCCGGCGGACTTGAACGCAGCCGCGATGCGATCGCGCGAGGCGAGCCGGCCGTTCTCGAGGAGCTTCTCATAGGGCACGTTGAACGCGCGCGGCATGTGGCCTGAGCGCAGGCCCGGCCGCGGCTCTGGCGCCTTGCCGGCGAAACGCTCCGCCGAACGGGCATCGACGATCTGCACGCTGTTGCCGGCGAGCGCGATGCACACGTCGTCGAGCAGTGCCACGGCGCCGACATTCATTTCGGCATGGAATTTCTTCGCTGCGCGCTTGGTCTCGCTGGTGACGACCGGCCGGCCCTCGGCTCGCCATTTCGGCAGGCCGCCGTCGAGAATGTAGACCGACTTGGCGCCGAAGATGCGAAACGTCCACCACACCCGCGCCGCCGAAAACAATCCGGTGGAGTCATAGACCACGACGGTGTCGCCGTCGCCGATCCCGACCGAGCCGACAACTTCACCGAATTGATTGGGCCCGGGCAGCATATGCGGCAGGTCGGTTGAATGATCGCTCACCGCTTCGATATCGAAAAACACGGCGCCGGGGATATGTCCGCCGCGATATTCGGCGAGCGCGTCGCGTTTCTGCGTCGGCAAGAAATACGAGCCGTCGACCGGAATAAGATTGGGATCGTTCAATCGTTCGGCGAGCCAGTCCGTCGAGACCAGCCAGCGGCTCGTGGGCGAGGGAGGAGGGGTGTTATCGATTCTCAACATAATTGACCTCGATTGCCTAGATCATGATCAAATGAATCGGATCATGTTCTAGCTTTTCGTTGGAGCATGATCTTTTCCTGAAAACCGGGTTTCCACTTTTCGGGATCATGCTCTGATGCCGTACAAGTTCCGAAGCTCATTCGCCGAACCAGTTCATTTAAGCCTTTTCGAAGGGAACCGTGATGTTGGATCTGCGCTCCAGCCATTCCGGCACCGGCAGCTTCTTCTCGCGCAGGAATGCCGGATTAAATAATTTCGACTGATAGCGGGTGCCATAGTCGCAGAGCACGGTCACAATGGTGTGGTCTGGCCCCAACTCCTTGGCGAGGCGCACGGCGCCGGCGATATTGATGCCGGTCGAGCCGCCAAGGCACAGCCCTTCGTGTTCGAGCAGATCGAAAACGATCGGCACCGCTTCGGCATCGGGAATCTGATAGGCGACGTCGATCGGCGCGCCTTCGAGATTCTTGGTGATGCGGCCCTGGCCGATGCCTTCGGTGATCGAGGAGCCTTCCGATTTCAGCAGGCCCGTCGTGTAGTAACTGTAGAGCGCAGCTCCCATCGGATCGGCGAGCCCGATGCGGATATTCTTGTTGCGTTCCTTGAGCGCCATGGCGACGCCGGCAAGCGTACCGCCGGAGCCGACCGCGCAAATGAATCCATCAACCTTGCCGTCGGTCTGATCCCAGATTTCCTGCCCGGTGCCGTCGATATGCGCTTGCCGATTGGCGACATTGTCGAATTGATTGGCCCAGATCGCGCCGTTCTTTTCGGTCTTGGCGAGTTGGGCGGCGAGCCGGCCGGACAGCTTCACGTAGTTGTTCGGATTCGAATAAGGCACGGCCGGGACTTCGATCAATTCCGCGCGGCAGAGCCGCAACGTGTCCTTTTTTTCCTGGCTTTGGGTTTCCGGGATCACGATCACCGAGCGATAGCCCATCGCATTGCCGACCAGCGCAAGCCCGATGCCGGTATTGCCGGCGGTGCCCTCGACGACGACGCCGCCCGGGCGCAATTCACCCTTCTTGACCGCGTCTTCGATGATGAAAAGCGCGGCGCGGTCCTTGACCGACTGTCCCGGATTCATGAACTCGGCCTTGCCGAGGATCGTGCAGCTGGTCGCAGCCGACACACGCTCGAGTTTTATCAATGGCGTATTGCCGATCGCCTCGATGATGCCGTTTCGTGTGTGCATTTTGATGATTTCCCGGGACCGCGGCGAGACTGAAAGAACCCTAGATAATCAATAGCTTGGAAACAAGCCTCGTTCGAATGGCGCCATTCCACGAAACACCATTGAAACCATAACGCCGCAAAGCCGCCCGAC
>DASQRX010000064.1:0-30172 GCA_035642635.1 Xanthobacteraceae bacterium | reverse complement strand
CTCATAGCCAAACGGAACCGTGGCATCGATGCCCATGCCGCCCTCGAACTGGGTGTTCGAGGCGGTCCATTGCCGGTCGCCCGCGGTCATGCGCTCGGCCGGCATGAATGTTTGCCCGCGGCCGCCAGGGATCGGATTGAGGATATCGGTGCGCGGATTCACCCGTGTGGTCAGGCACCACATGATGTCGTCCATCGAATAGGGATCGACATCTTCGCTGACCGCGATGGCAAGCCGCATGCCCTGCGAGCACGACAAAGCGGCGGCCATGAAATTGCGCTGCCAGCCCTCGTCGATCCGATGGCGCTTTTTCACCTGGATGACGCAGCCGCCCCAATCGGTCATGCAGTAGGGGATCACCACGTTCTGCACGATGCCGGGCTGCAGCCGGTTGCACAATTCATAGATCGCGGCCTCACGCACCGAGGTGTCGATATTGTGGTCGTCGAGCATATGGACGCCGAGCGCGAAGATGATCGGCTTCGACTCCGGCTTGCGCATGGTGATGGCGGTGACGTGGAAGGTCGGCGCCTTGTAGGACTTGCCCATATAGCCGGCCCATTCCGGGTGGAAGTGATAGCGGCCCTGAACGCCGGCGTCTTCGGCTTCCTTGGTCTCGAAGCGGCGGTCGCGCGGGTTGACGTACCCTTCCAGCACCAGTTCGCAATCGGCCAGCGCCATGGCGTCGACGGTGCGCGCCTTGACAAGGCGGATCGGCGCGCCCTGCACCGCCGACGCGATGCCGATCTCGTCGCAGCCCATCGGCAGCACGGCATAGTCGAAGCCCGCGCCGGCGAGCAAGGTGCAGGCCGGCGGCACGCCGAAACACATGGTGATCGGCACAGGCTGGTCTTCCTTGTAGTATTTGTTGACCACCTGCCACATATGCGAGCCGGGCGAGATCTGGAACGTGCCGACGTTGCCCCAGCGGAAATTCATCCGGTTGTAGCCGAGGTCGGAGCCGCCATCGAATTGCGGGCCGGTGACGCAGCGGATGCCCGAGCCGACGGTGAGCTCCGGCTCGTAAGTGGTGTGGCGGATTGGCACCATCCATTTGTTCACGTCGTCCGGCTTTTCGATCACGTGCTCCTGACACGGCGCGTCGCTTTGCGAAATCTCGACCGGCTTGAGCGGATGCGACAGCGCATGCGCGAGTTTCTTCACCCGCTCGGCGTCGTCCTTCCAACCGAACATGCGATTGATGATCGCCATGTCGCCGAACAGATTGGTGATGACGCGATGGTTCGGCTTGCCCTTGACGTTGTTGAACAGGATCGGGCAGCCGCCATCCATATGCTTCTGCAGGCCGGTGACCTGCAGGTCGGGATCGACTTCCTTGTCGGTCTCGATCAATTCGCCCGCAGCGCGCAGCCATTCGAGCGTCGATCGCAGATCGAAGGCCTGGCTCGGCGTCGCCGCCGCAAGCCGAGCTTTGGCAGACTGTTTTTCCTTGGCGACCGGCTGTTGCATCGGTTGCGTTCCCATTGCATAGATTTCTAAGTATTATCCGCCGCCCAAGGTGGAGCTGTCAACGGAGCCGTCGACGCTGATGCCGCGTCCATCCCCGCGAAAGCAAACCGCCGCGCGCGGCGCGGTGGAATTTCCGCCGACGACGAGTTCCGGCTACCTGGTGCGCGATGCGCACCGCGCTTTTCAGTGGCTGCTCGAACGGCGCATTGCGCCCTACGGCGTGACGCGGGGCCAGTGGTATTTCCTGCGGGTGCTGTGGATCACGGACGGGCTGTCGCAGCGCGAACTGTCGGCGCGGGTCGGCATGATGGAACCCACCACGGTGATCGCGCTGCGCGGCATGGAACGGTCCGGACTAATCCACCGGGTGCGCGGCAAGGACGATCGCCGCAAGGTGCGGGTGTTCCTGACCGCGAAGGCCAAGCGGCTGCGCGACGAGCTGCTCGGCGTCGCCCGGCGCGTTACCGCGGAAGCGGAACAAGGCATCTCCGCGCGCGACCTTGCCGCCTTCCGCCGCATCATCGCGCGGATGACGGAAAACCTCGACCGGATCGAGAAGTAGAATGTTTTATGAGCCGCGCGGACCCAACACCGCGCCATAGAGCGAGCGCAAGTGCGACGCCGCGCGCCACACCGTGGGCGTCTGCTTGATGTAGCGCTTGAGCCGCCGCTGCGCCGCCGACAGCGCGCTCGAAGGCCAGCCGCGCCACGTCGCGGCCGCGCTGTAATCGTAGAGCCGCAAACGCTCGTCGCACCATTCGCTTTTATAGCGCTCGTCGCCGATCGTGAAGTCGAACCGCCGCAGGCCGCGCCCGATCGCATGCGTCATCAGTTCGCGAAGATGCAGCGCGCCCGGCCCAAAATGCGCCAGCCGCCCGTCGCAATGGCTCGACAGAATATGAAAGTAGCAGTCGCCGAACACGATGGCGAAATTCGCCGCCGCGTAAGTCGCGCCGATCTCGATGCGGCTGACATGCACCAGATGCCGCGCCGCCGGATTGGACCCGATGTCAAGAAAGAATTCCCGATATCCGGGCCGCGCGAACATGTCGGGAATGCCCTTGCGCGCCAACGACAAGCTCTTCTGACTCATCAGCGTTTCGAGCGTCGTCCTGGCATCGTTCGGGTCGACGGCAGTGACAAAACGCATGTCGCCGAATTGCGCCATGCGCCTGCGCTTGGAACGGTCATGCCGGCGGGTCGCCGACGAGCGCTTGGCGCGGTAGAAGGTTTCCCAGTCGCTGTTGAAATGCGCGATATGCGCGCTATCGGCGTTGGGCGTAAGCTCGAAAAGGGCGAACGGATTGATCTGGGCGCCGATTGTTTCCGGCATTTTTTCGAATTCCATCCAGTCGTGGCGCAGCTGCGGATCGGACTGCATTTTGCCGTGCAGCTTTCGCCACAGCGCAAGAAAATCGCTCGGCGTGACGCGTTGCGAGAAATCGCGCGACAATAGCGGCGCGTTGTAGTCGCACAGATCCTGGCCGAGCCAGCGCAGCCGCCGCAGCGCGCGCCGCGAGTCGATGGCGAGCGGCAGGATGAATGCGGTTTCGCCACCGGCGAAACGGCCGACGACGACGGCCGGCACCACGCTGTCGCGAATTCCGATATGACGATACCACGCCGCGAGCCACTCATAGGTCTGGAACGGCGTGCCCTCGGCGATCCGTTCGAACCGCCGCCATTCGCTTTCGACCGCAGCCAAACTGTCATGGATGCTGAAGCTGAGGTTGGGGGCAGCCACCGCGGCTATGTCGCGCCAACGCGGGAACGCTGCACGCCCCGCTTCTTGGGGGATCACGTCCACCTGCGAGTTCGCGCTTTGAAACGCCGTCAATGGTGTCGCACGCGTCACTGCATCAACCGGGCGGACTGTGAGGCTACGGCAAATGTCATAGGCGAAATTCGTTAAATGCGCGTGGACCGCGATCGGTTACGTTGAGTTAAGGTAAAGACACCGGCAGGCGGTATTGGGTGGAAATCGTTGGGCAAAATGTCTCGGCTAGGCGTCACCCGGATAGGGCGTGTCGGTTTGGCGCAGGCCTTCTTTGCCGGTGGAACCCACTGATTAACCGCCCTATCCTGGGCCTATTAATTCACCGCCCGCCGCACTGGTTGCGCAACGGCGGGGCGCCTTGGACAAAATCTGGGAGGATGCGATGACATGGCCTCGGTACTGGTTCCGCATTGCCGGCCTGTGCCTGATGACATTGCCGGCGGTCTCCGCTCTGCATGCGCAAGCCGGGGATTATCCAACCAAGCCAGTGACCGTGATCTCCGACGCGGCGCCGGGGTCCACGCCGGACGTGGATGCACGGTTTTGCGCCGATGGTCTCGCCAAGGCCTGGGGGCAACAGGTCATCGTGCTCAATCGCGTCGGCGCCAACGGCAGCATCGCCGCCCGCGCCGCTGCCGAGGCCGCGCCCGACGGCTATACGCTTTTCATGCCGGCGCTCTCGACCTTTGCCGCGCTGCCGAGTGTCGCGCCAAATCTGCCGCTGAAATTGCCGCGCGATTTTTTGCCGATCGGTTTCACAGCCGAGAACCCGATGTTCATCGCGGTGAACCCATTGCTCGGCGTCAGCACGCTGCCGCAATTGATCGCGCTCGCCAAGAAGCAGCCGGGAACGATCTCGATCGCGGTGACCGGCGTTGGCCGGCTCACCCATCTGACCGGCCTGGTGCTGCAGGAGCGCGCCGGCATCCAATTGCTGCCGGTTCCCTACAACGGCGGCCCGGCGGCTGCGTTAGCCGACGTCGGCTCCGGCCGCGTGTCGATGATCATCGAGGGTTATTCGGGAATCGTCGGCGCCGTGAAGGCCGGACAGGTCAAGCTGATCGCGGTCGCCGCCCACGAGCGCTTGCCGCAATTTCCCGATATACCGACAGTGGCGGAAACGATCCCAGGCTTTTTCGCCACCGGCTGGCAGGTGCTGGTCGCTCCGCTCGGCACGCCCGCGCCGATCATCGCCAAGATCAGCGCGGATCTGAGCAAGGTCGTGAGTGATCCGGACTTCAAAAAGAATTTGGGAAACATTGGCAGCTATTCGCATGCGATGACGCCCGATCAGGTCCTGACTTTCGTCGCCAAGGAGCAGGAAACCTGGCTGCCGGTGCTGGATAAGATTTCGGCCAAATGAACCAACTCAGTGAACCAGCCAAGTGAATCAGCTAAGTGAATCAGGGAGAGATTGAAAATGTTGACGTTGTACTACGCGCCCGGCGCCTGCTCGATGGCTTCGCACATCGTGCTCGAGGACAGCGGCGAGAAATATGAATCGAAGAAGGTGGACCTTGCCAGCGGCGAGCAGCGCACGGAAGCCTATCTCAAGCTCAACCCGCTGGGCCGCGTCCCGGTGCTGGGCCTCGACGACGGCTCGCCGCTCACCGAGAACACCGCGATCCTGCCCTATCTCGGCAAGCGCTTCGACTTGTGGCCGAAGGATGCGCCAGGCGAGGCCAAGGCGCTGTCGCTGATCGGCTACTTTGCCTCGAGCGTACATCCGGCGCACGCCCATGTCGGGCGGCCCGAGCGTTACACGGCCGACACGTCGGCCTTTCCGGGCATCAAGGAAGCCGGGCTGAAAACCTTCCACACTTATCTCAAGCAGATTGACGGCATGCTGGCGGGCCGCGAATGGTTTGGCGACAAATATTCCGTGCTCGACCCCTACGGCTTTGTCTTCTACACCTGGGGCGTACGCCGCGACCTGCCGATGGCGGAGCTCAAGAACTACACCGCGCATAAGGACCGCATGCTCAAACGGCCCGCCGCGGGGCGCGTCGTCGCGGACGAGAAGATCAAAGTGTGAGCGGGATTTATTCCAGACGCCCGGTCACTCTGCGGTGATGAAAATGTTATTCGCATCGGCGCTTTGATTCTCGGCTGTCGGGAATAAACGCTGTGATCTGAAATCTTCTCCTGTGTGTCTAGCCGCTTGAACAATCCAAGCGGCTTAAGCCCGACAGGAGGTATGACAATGTTGACGACGGCAAAAATCGCGTTTGCTGCCGTGTTGGTTCTCGGCGCCACGCTTTCGGCTTCGGCCGCGACCAAGGCTCGCGTCGCGCATGACGGTCAATCGGCGGCCTCCAACATCCCCGGTTACGACAAGGACGGCGGCAGGATCGGCGTGCCGAACCGGGACCGCCAATAGACAATCGGCTATCGCCGTGCGGCATAGACTTCTCGGATAAGGCCGTCCCGATTGGCGGCCTTATTCCGCGCCCTTACTCATGAAGCGCGATCTCTTCGGGAAACCGGTTTCCATTCTTCCGGATTCACGAATTTGATGGTTTGCGGTGGCCTTGCAATTGCAAGTTGATAGGTCTTAAGCTTACGCCACGTCCGGGGGCCGACATGGCAGAGCATCAGCCGGAAAGAAACCGCGCCAAGACGGCCGAAAAGGTCGGCGTCATCCTGGTGCATGGCATCGGCGAGCAGCGCCGCTTCGAGCATCTGGAAGGCGAAACGCGCAAGATCGTCGATGCCATTATCGCCAAATATGGCACGCGCCGGCGCGACGTTACGCCGACACTGACAACGGGCACCAACGATCCATACCTCGGCCAGCAGGCGAGCTGGACGTCGGGGCGCGAGGCGCCGCTGCACATCCTCGTGGAATTATCGGACAGGATCGTCGACATCGCCTTTCACGAAGTCTGGTGGGCCGATATCAACGAGGCCTCCACGATCGGCAAGCAAATCCGGTTCTGGGCCTGGGGCCTCTCGCTTGCTGGCATCGCAACTCACAACCAACCGTTTCTGCCGGGAGCGAGCAACACTCGACCGCCTGCCAATGCCAACGCGCTCTCGTATTGGGATCGCATCCGCATGGGATACGTATCGGCCCTCTTTGGATTCTCGGCCTTTTCCGTCGCTCTGATCAACGTCATCCTCAAGCAATTCAACTTTTCGTCACTCCCCCTCACCGCAACAATCGTCAATTACCTTTCCGCGGTGAAGCTTTACAGCCAAAACTTTCGCGCCGGCGGCGGTCCGATGGACGACCCCGACGACCCGCCGCGCGCCGCCATTCGCCGCCGCATGATCCGTGTGATGATTGACGTCGCCGTGGCGAACTACGATCGCTGGTACATTCTCGCTCATAGTCTCGGCAGTGTGGTGGCGTGGAACGGCTTGATGGAGATTGAGCAAGCGCTGCCGAATTATCTCGATCAGAAATGCTGGAGCGATCGCGCGACGCAGCCTTTGCATGGGACAAGCCCGACGGTTTTCAACATCAATGCCATGATGCCCGATCGGCCGGTTTGGCTCGGCCGCCACGAAGTCATTGCGCGTGATGCGTTCTTCAAGAACTTCCGCGGCGTGCTCACTTACGGCTCGCCGCTGGAGCGCTTCTGCGGCCTATGGAGCGCGATGGTGCCCATCAATCAGCAGGAAGATCCGTTCCAGGAACCCGCCGAGTGGGTGAACGTCTATGATCCGACCGATCCGGTCGGCACCTGGATCGAAGATTTCGATCCGCGACCGCAGCCACCGCCGCGACCTGGACACACCAAGCTCAAACCGCAGAATTTTCCTTGTCGCGCCTCGCCAATCCTGCTGTTCAGCCACCTTTGCTATCTCACCGCTTCGCGTCTGGGCTCGCTTCGCGGCGTGAATGACCCGGGGCATCTCCTGGTGAATCACGTCGCCGATTGGCTCATAGAGGGCGGCAGCCTAGGACAGCGTATTGATGGCGCACCGAAAACGAAGAAGACATTCTGGATGCCACGGAGCGCGACAGGCCGTGAGACGCATCGATTGTCGATCGGGCGTGTGATCTGGCGCTTTATCCAGGCGGGCCTCGTAGGCCTGGTCCTCACGGTGCTTACCGTGCTGTCAGCGAAATACGTTATCGGCCCCGCGCTGACATGGCTGATGAAAATTTTATTCCCACTCTTGATGAGTGTCTTGAATTCCATCCACCTTTCGTCCATCGCGGATCGTTTGTCTGCGCTCGCCGCCGGCCTATCCGCGTTGCTGTCCCAGATTTCAAGTTGGCTCCAAGCGGCTTCGGAACTTCTGAACGATTGGTCGATCAGCCCGTACATTTCGAGCTTCGTGGTCAATTCCATATTGGCTTGGGTGCTGACCGCGATCGTCGTCTTCTTCGCGAGCCTTTTCAACAATCGTCGGTCGACGAACGACCGCGAGGCCCTGCGCGCGCGCAGCGAAATCCAGAGCCAGTTACCCGAAGAGTAAAATTACGCCGTCTTCTGCGCCTTCAGCCCAAGCTCATTGATGGTGCGCTCGCGCATGATGAATTTTTGAATCTTGCCGGTGACCGTCATCGGGAATTCGTCGACGAATTTGATGTAGCGCGGCACCTTGTAATGGGCGATCTGCTCGCGGCAGAACGCCTTGATCTCGTCTTCCGTCGCGCTGACGCCGGGGCGCAGCTTGACCCAGGCGCAGATCTCCTCGCCGTAGCGGTCGTCAGGCACGCCAATGACCTGAACGTCCTGGATCTTCGGATGCCGGTACAGATACTCCTCGATCTCGCGCGGATAGACGTTCTCGCCGCCGCGGATCACCATGTCCTTGATGCGGCCGACGATGTTGCAATAGCCCTCGGCGTCGATGGTCGCGAGGTCGCCGGTATGCATCCAGCGCGCCGCGTCGATCGCCTCGCGGGTGCGCTCCTCGTCGCCCCAATAGCCGAGCATCACCGAATAGCCGCGCGTCAGAAGCTCGCCCGGCGTGCCGGGCGGCACGATGCGGCCGTCGCTATCGATGATCTTGACCTCGAGATGCGGCTGGATGCGCCCGACGGTGGACACGCGCCGCTCCAGCGGGTCTTCAGTGGAGCTTTGAAAACTGACCGGGCTGGTCTCGGTCATGCCGTAAGCGATGGTGATCTGCGACAGGTTCATCTTGGCGACGGCGCGCTTCATCACTTCGATCGGGCACGGCGAGCCCGCCATGATGCCGGTGCGTAGCGACGACAAATCGAAGTGGACGAATTCCGGATGATCGAGCTGGGCGATGAACATCGTCGGCACGCCGTGCAATCCGGTGCAGCGCTCCGTGGCGACGGTCTCGAGCGTCGCCAGCGGATCGAAACCTTCGCCGGGGAAAACCATGCAGGCGCCGTGGGTGACGGCCGCGAGATTGCCCAGCACCATGCCGAAGCAATGATAGAGCGGCACCGGAATGCACAGTCTGTCCTCCGGCGTCAGCCGCATCGCCTCGCCGATGAAGAAGCCATTATTGAGAATGTTGTGGTGCGACAGCGTCGCGCCTTTGGGAAAGCCGGTCGTTCCCGAGGTGAACTGAATATTGATCGGCTCGTCGAATTGCAATTGCGGCTCAAGTTCGGCAATGCGCGCTGCTTCGGCGACACCGCCGCGCGTCAAAATCTCTGAGAAGCGGAGTGTGCCCGGATGCCAGCTGTCGCCGAGCAGAGCCACGGAGCGCAGCGCCGGCAGCCGCGCCGATTCCAGTTTCCCGGGCGTCGCATGGCCGAGTTCGGGCGCGAGTTCGCGCAGCATGCCGATGTAGTCCGAGGTCTTGAACCGCTCGGCAAGGATGAGCGCCTTGCAGCCGACTTTGTTAAGCGCATATTCGAGCTCGGCGATGCGGTAGGCGGGATTGATATTGACCAGGATCAGCCCGGCTTTAGCGGTGGCGAACTGGGTCAGCACCCATTCGCTGTTGTTGGGCGACCAGATGCCGATGCGGTCGCCGGGGTGCAGCCCCAGCGTCAGAAGGCCCGCCGCCAGCCGATCAACTTCGCGTTGCAGTTCGGCATAGGTCAACCGCACTTTCTGATGGCGCACGACAAGCGCCGGGCGAGACGGCCACTTGGCGCATACGGCATCGAAGAACTGCCCGACCGTTTCGCCGATGAGCGGCTGATTGCTCGCGCCGTTTACGTAACTGAGCTTGAGCCCGGCCATTGTGTTTCCTCCAGTTTATTAAACTCGATCATAGTGCCTCAGGCGGCGATACGGAATGAGGCGGACTGCGAAAACGCCCGACTCGGAAAAGGCCCTGGATAAAGGTCCTATTCATCCTCGCCCGCTAACCTAGCTGACAGCGATCCAAACCCATTGTGGGAAGAGACCCTGGAGGTCGCTGTGGCGCAAATAGAGCTCAGTAAGGCATCGGACCATATCGGACTGATGTCGTTTCTTTGGCCGGCCTCGCGCGGCGCCTCAACGGTTTCCATGACGCAGTCCAAGCGCTGGCGCGCGGTCGCCGCCGCGTCGCTCGGCAACGCGCTCGAGTGGTTCGATTTCGTCATCTACGGCTATTTCGCCACGACGATCGCCAAGCTGTTCTTTCCGTCGAAGTCCGATCTGGAATCGCTCCTGATCGCCTTGGCGACGTTCGGCATCACTTCATCAGGCCGCTCGGCGCGATTTTGCTTGGCGCTTTCGCCGACCGTCACGGCCGCAAGGCGGCCTTCATGCTGACGATCGCCTTGATGATGTTTGGAACGGCGGAACACGCGTTCTGCAAAGGCGACAAAAGCTTCCAATGCGTCTCGAAATGAGACATCGGTACGACAAAACCACAGTCCGATTCCGGCTTTTGGCGCGCGGCCGCGCTTGCTAAGCTTCCGCAAACGCGCGCCATAAGCGCGGCTTTGTGATGCGACTTGGGGAGACGACGTCCGACATGACCGGCACGCAAGCGGAACTTTCGGTATCGCTGTGGCGTGGCGCGCAGGACGGCCGCTACGAGACTTATGTGGTGCCGCAGCGCCAGAGCCAGACCGTGCTCGACGTCGTCACTTTCGTACAGCGCCATATCGATCCCACACTGTCATACCGCTTCGCCTGCCGGGTCGGCGTTTGCGGCTCCTGCGCCATGACGGTGAACGGCCGCCCGCGCTGGACCTGCCGTACCCATGTGGCGAAGGTCGCCGCCGGCGGTAGGATCGAGATCGGGCCGCTGCAGAACCTGCCGGTGATCAAGGATCTCGCGACCGACATGCAGGCCTTCTTCGCGAAGTGGCAGGAGGCAAAGGGCGTGTTCGCGCCGTCACAAACCCGGCAGGATCCTATCGCGCAAATCCGACCCGACACGCGAGCGCGCACCGCCGCCGACGCTGCGATCGAATGCATCAATTGCGGGGTGTGCTACGCGGCCTGCGATACGGTGCGCTGGAATCCGAACTATCTCGGTCCGGCGGCGCTTACGCGCGCGTGGACGCTGGTGAATGACGAGCGCGACGCCGGCAATGCCGCACGGTTGCAGGCAGTCGCGGCGAACGGCGGGTGCCATGCGTGCCACTCGCATCAATCCTGCCAGGAGCTTTGCCCGCAGACGCTTAATCCGACGGCCAGCATCGCCAGTCTCAAGCGGCGCACGGCGGCCGCTTATCTCAAGGGCGAGATCACGCCATGAATGTGCGCTTGTATCTATGGCAGCGGATCACCGCGGCGATCATGGCGCCGCTGGTTTTCGTCCACATCGCCGTGATCTTCTATGTGACGCGCCAGGGCATGACGGCTGCGGATATTCTTTCGCGCACCCACGGCAGCGTCGCCTGGGCGTCGTTCTACGGCATTTTTGTCGCCGCTGCCGCGATCCATGCCTCAATCGGGGTGCGCAATGTCTTGAGCGAATGGTCGCCGCTCAGCGAGCGGCATGCCGGCCAATTGGCCATCGCATTCGGATTGCTGCTGGCCGCGCTCGGGTTCCACGCTATTGTGGCGCTGGTGCTGACATGATTGCGCGCGCCCGAAAGCATCGCGGCAGCGCGCTGTGGATCGCCGCGCTGGTACACCGGATTTCTGGGCTAGCGCTCGTGATTTTTCTGCCACTGCATTTCTTCGTACTCGGCCTTGCTTTCCACGGCGGCGCAAGACTCGACAGTTTTCTGCGCTGGAGCGATCAGCCGCTGGTCAAATTCGCGGAAGGCGGTCTCGTTTTTCTGCTGACGGTGCATCTGCTCGGCGGCTTGCGCGTCCTCCTGATCGAGAATTTCGACTGGCGCGACGGTCAAAAGCAAATCGCGACTGTTGCCGCGGCGCTATCCGTCATCATTGCCTTTATATTTCTCGCACGCGTGTTCTGAATATGAATGTAGAACAGCTCAAGACCGACATTCTGATCCTGGGTTCCGGCGGCGCCGGGCTGTTCGCCGCGCTTCATGCGTTCAAGGCCAATCCCGATCTCGACATCACAGTCGCCAGCAAGGGGCTGCTCGGCAAATGCGGCTGCACTCGCATGGTGCAAGGCGGCTATAACGTCGCGCTCAATCCGGGCGACTCGGTCGAGCGCCATTTCATGGACACGATTGAAGGCGGCAAATGGTTGCCGCATCAGGAACTGGCCTGGACGCTGGTGACGACAGCGATCGAGCGGGTGCGCGAACTCGAAAACGAGATCGGCTGTTTCTTCGACCGCAATCCCGACGGCACACTGCACGGCAAGGCCTTCGCCGGCCAGACCTTCGATCGCACCGTGCACAAAGGCGACCTCACCGGCATCGAGATCATCAACCGGCTGATGGAGCAGGTCTGGGCGCTTCCGATCCATAGGCTCGAAGAGCACCGCGCCGTGGCGCTGGTGCCGTCAAGCGATGGCGCGATGACCGGCGTGCTGTTCATTGACGTGCGCACCGGCGCGTTCCGCTTCGTCGCCGCCAAGGCGGTGCTGCTCGCCACCGGCGGCGGCCCGACCATGTATCGCTATCACACGCCGTCCGGCGACAAGACGATGGACGGGCTCGCCATGGCGCTGCGGCTTGGCCTGCCGCTGCGCGACATGGAAATGGTGCAGTTTCATCCCACCGGCCTCCTCGCTGGCCCCGACACGCGCATGACCGGTACCGTGCTGGAAGAAGGCCTGCGCGGCTCCGGCGGCTATCTCCTCAACGGCGCCATGCACCGCTTCATGGGCGACTACGATCCGAAGCTCGAGCGCGCAACGCGCGACGTGGTCAGCCGCGCCATCTATGCCGAGATAAAAGCCGGCCGCACGACGCAAAACGGTGGCGTCTACATCAAGATGGGCCATCTGGGACCCGAGAAGGTGGCGAAGCAGTTCAAGGGCATGGTGGATCGCTGCCGGGATTGCGGCTTCGATCTTGCCGGGGGCCTCGTCGAAGTGGTGCCGACGGCGCATTATTTCATGGGCGGCGTGATCTGCGACGTCGAGACCCTGACCGAACGTTTCGGGCTGTTCGTCGCCGGCGAGGACGCGAGCGGCATGCATGGCGCGAACCGGCTCGGCGGCAATGGCGTCGCCAATTCGACGGTGTTCGGCGGCATTTCGGGCGACGTGATGGCACGGTGGATCGCCGACAATCCCGGCCACCGCGTGCCCGATCCGAACGTGCTCGACGCCGAAATCGCCCGCGTGCAACAGCCATTCGGCCATAGACCCGGCGATCTTAATGCCTTGCGCGAAAAGCTCCTCGACACGATGTGGGACGAGGTCGGCGTGGTGCGCGACCGCGCCGGCATCGGGTGCGGCATCGTCGCGATCGACGCGATCGAGAGTGAACTGCTATCGACCGGCGTCGCCGATGATGACCGGCGCTTCAACCTGACCTGGCACGATTGGCTCAACCTGCGCTCACTGTGCGAGGTCAGCCGGGTCATTGCGCTTGCCGCGCTCAAGCGCGAGAATTCGCGCGGCGCGCATTTCCGCTCCGACTTCCCTGAACCCGGGGAGCTTTTGACTTCGACCTTCACGGTGACGCGGCAGAGCCCAAGTGGGATCGAAATCACCGAGCGGCCGGTCGAGTTCACGCATGTAAAACCGGGCGAGACGCTTTTGCGCGATCGGATCGCGGCCGAATAGAGGCGAACATGATTCCATTATCATCGATTCAACGCACCGCCGAGGATTTGATGGCAAAGGCCGCCATCGAGATCCCCGACGATTATCTCGCCGGGTTGCGGCAATGCGCCAATACCGAAAAAGGCGATCTGTCGGCTTTCGTCATCAAGGCCATGCTGGAGAACTACGAAGCCGCCAAGGAGGACCGCCGCGCCATGTGCGGCGATACCGGACTGCCGCGCTGGTACGTCAAGATCGGCAACGACGCGCGCATCGAGGGCGGACCGATTGCGCTTGAAGCGGCCTTGCGCCGCGCCACTGCGCACGCCACGACATCGGTGCCGCTGCGTCCCAACCGCGTGCATCCGCTGTGGCGCACCGATCACAACAACAATGTCGGCATCGGCGCGCCCGAGATCGAATATGCCTTTCATCCCGACGCCGATTGGATCGAGCTCACGACCGTGCACAAAGGCGGCCTGTTCGGCTCGGACTACCGCATGCTGTTTCCGGGCGACGGCATCGAAGGCATCAGGCGGTTTTTTCTCGATACGCTGATCGGCTTCGGCAAGCGCGGGCTCGCTTGCCAGCCCGCCATCGTCGGCATCGGCCTCGGCGGCTCGAAGGACACCAGCATGGTGCTCGGCAAACAGGCGTCGTGCCTGCGCGTCGTCGGTTCGCGCAATCCGGATCCACAGATCGCGCCGCTCGAGGAGGAGTTCAAAGTGCTCGGCAATTCCATCGGCATGGGCGCCATGGGTTTTGTCGGCTCCTCGATGGTGATCGATTGCCACATCGAAGTCGGCTATTGCCACACCGGCGGCCTGCCGATGTCGGTGCACATGTTCTGCTTGTCGTCGCGCCGCGCCTGCGCCCGCGTCGGCGCCGACGGCAAAGCGAGCTTCCGCACCGATCCGATGTGGTTCACCGATTACATGCGGCGCTCGACCGTGGAATGGCAGCAACAAACCGCCGAAGCTGCGGAATAGATATGGCTGACCTCAAGACCGTTCACATCGATCTTCCGACACGCACGGAAAATCTGAAGGCTTTAGAGATCGGCTCGGTCGCCTATCTCACGGGCCGGGTCTTCACCGCGCGCGAAGGCGCCTATAAGCGCGCCATCGGCGATGGCCTCGGCATGCCGGCCGGCAAGGACGCGCTCGGCATCACCAATTTCCATTGCTCGCCGGCAGCCAGCGTCAATCCCGACGGCAGCTATACCGTCGGCGCCGTCACCGCGACTGCGTCGTTTCGCTTCGCGCAATGGCTCGAAGGCTTTTTCAAGATATCCGGCTGCAACATCATCATCGGCAAAGGCGGAATGACGTCGCAGACCTATCGCGATCTGTTCGTGCCGAACAACGCGATCTATCTGACCACCGTCGGCTACGGCACGGGCGCGCTGCTCGGCCGCGGCATCAAGCGCGTCTCGGGCGTCTATTGGCTCGAGGAACTGGGCCTGGCGCAGGCCGTCTGGGTGCTCGACGTCGAGAAATTCGGCCCGTTCCTGGTCGAGAGCGACCTGTCAGGCAACAGCCTGTTCGAGCGCGAGAACGCCAAGATCGCGCCAGGCTTGGAGCAGCTTTATGCCGGAACCAAGTCCGCCACGCTGCGCCGCTACGGCGAGACCGACGACAAGACCAAGGAAGTTATTTGAAACTACGTCGTCCCCGCGAAGGCGGGGACCCATACCCACAGGTCAAGCGAGTTTTGATAGACAGGGGGTATGGATTCCCGCTTCGCGGGAATGAGGAAACGCGCGGCAGCTAAATCACAGCACGCGGATAAACGGCCGCTCTCCTGTCGGGTCGACCTCGACCTCGGCGCCGTTCGGAATGGCTTTGGTGATATCGAGACCGAAATCCGAAATCATGGTGAAGCCGGCGAGCGCCGCGCCCTGCACCATGATCGGATTGGCGCGGTTCATCACCAAAGCCGCCGGCACTACACCGCGCGCGGTCATCTCGTGCAGCATCCAGGCGGTGGCGACGCCGCCCTTGGCGGCATCGAGCACCAGAACGCGGCCGCGATAGCTTTCACCGGCGAGCTTATGCTCGGGGCGCGAGAAAATGCCGGCAATACGGTCGAGATCGTAGCGCGCGGAAAATCCGTCGCTGGCGACCAGCGCCCGCGCCGTTACTTTGCCGCCCATGCCGGCGGCGGCGTAAAAAATCTTCCCGCTCATTGAAGCTTCCCGCCGGCGCAGGCCGCCGCGACGCATTGCGCCATCGACAACAGCACCGGCCGATAGCCATAGCCGCCGAGGATATTGGTGAGCTTCGCCGAGTTGGTCGCGAGCCGCCGCCAGCCGTTGGCCTCGCCGATTTCACGCGCATAGCTCTGATAAAAGCACATGCCGGACAGTACGTTGCCGCCGGCGTTTTCAATCCGCGCGGTCAGGCCCATGCGGTCGGCATCGGGCTTGACCTGAGGGCTGGTCACAACGAGCAGCGGAATCTCAGCGCGGCGGCCGTCAAGCATCGCCGCCAATGTCTGGATTTCCACGAGACTGAGCTGCGGCGCCGAGAACACGACGACATCGACGGCGTCGACATCTTTGCCGTAATGCGCCTGTAACGCCCGGATATCCGCCTCGCCGATCTCGTGGGTGCGCAAATCAAGCGCTGCCGGGACGACGTCGTCGAGCCGCATCGCCTCGGGCGTAATCCCGGCCATGTGAAACAGCGCGACCGAGCCGAAGCTCGCCAGCGCCGCGCCGAAATGCTTCATCTCGTCGGCGCTCGGGACGCGATCGATACCGACGAGCGCCGGCACCTGCGAATAATCGCCGGCGACCCGCCCGACGATGCCGCCGAGCGCGCCCCAGTCGCTCAGCTCCCGCGGCGTGTACGAGACTTCGATCAGAAACGTCGCCTGGCGCTGCCCGTCGAGATGAAATCCGTAGCGCGGCGTGCGCCCGGTCAGGCCCGCGCTCAGCGCCGACGGCCCGCCCTCGAAATTCGAACGCGCGCCGCAGACGCTGTTGGCAAAGATCACCACGCCGGTATCGCCATAGGCCATGTGCTCGCCGCGCACCGGCGGCATGATGGTCTGATAATTGATGCAGGTATCGGTCATCAGCACGCCGAGCGCCTCGAAGGCCGCGATGGCGCGGCGTTCGAGATCGAGCATCCATTGCTCCTGCTTGAGCCGCGCCGCATGCGCGAAGTCGGTGCCCCGCGGATCGGTGATGGTCGGGATGCGCACCCGGCGCTGCTCCTCCGGCAGCGCGGCCCAATGTTCGAGCCATTCAACGCCGGCGGCTCCCAGCGATTCCGTATCGGCCATGATGTGGGCTTGCCCGACCGCAACGAAATCCTCAGCGCCGAGATAGTCCCCGACCTTGATCTGATGCTCGATCGCCCATTGCCGCAGCGGGCCGAATTCGCCCGCAAGCATCGCTTGTTCTTCGCGGCTGAGCTTCATCTTACTGCGCGGCCACGCCACTCGATCTGATCAGCGGCACCCATTTATCGACTTCGCTCTTGACCAGAGCGCCGAGCGCTTGCGGCGAACGCTGTTCCGGCGGCGGGATATCGGCGCCAAGCTCGGCGAGGCGCTTCGCGGTCGCCGGATCGGCGAGCGCCTTTTGCACGACGCCATTGAGGCGCGCGATGATCGGCGCCGGCGTGCCCTTGGGCACGAACAATGCGGTCCAGGCGACGGTCTGCAGATCGGGCTCACCGGCTTCGTTGGCCGAGGGCACGTTTGGCATCGCGGGCGCGCGCTGAGGGATCGTCACCACGATGGCGTTTTCGCTGCCGTTGAGGATATGCGGCGTCGCCGTGACGACCTGGTCGAACAAAGTATCGATCTGGCCGCCGAGGAGATCGTTGCTGGCTTCGGAGAGGCCGCGATAAGGCACATGGACGACGTCGGCGCCGGTCAGGTGATTGAACAACAACAGCGTCAGATGCGAGATCGAGCCGATGCCGGCGCTGCCCATCGTGGTCTTGCCTTTGTTGGCCTTGGCATAGGCGACAACGTCGGCGAGCGTGTGCACCGGCAGCGTCTTTCGCGTCACCAGCACCATCGGCGTCGAGGCAACCAGGATCACCGGCTCGAAATCGGTGCGCGGATCGTAGGGTAGGTCTTTGTAGATGCCGAGGCTCGCCGCGTTGGTGCCGAGATTGCCCATCAGCAGGGTGTAGCCGTCGGGCGCTGCGCGCGCCACGCGCGTGGCGGCGATCGTGCCGCCGGCGCCGGTTATATCGTCGACGGCAACCTGCTGGCCGAGCAGCGGACTGATGAATTGCGCGACGACGCGGCCGAGAATGTCGGTCGGGCCCCCTGCAGCGAATGGCACCACCATGGTGATGGTGCGATTCGGAAATTGCTGTTCGGCGCGCGCGCCGCCGATACTGACAACGGCGATGCAGGCTACCCAAGCGGCTGCGCCGAGCCGCCACATTTTGCGAGCCCTGGTCATTTGCTCCCCCGGCCGATCAATGCGCGCCGCGTTCTGGTGCTGCGGTCTTACTGCGGGAGTCTAAGGAGGTGCCGAGCCGTGTCAAATGCGCGGCCGTCGAGGACGACGGAAGGATCGCCCGCAAAATTGCCGGATGTTATCCGGCGCGTTATGACATGGCATTGACGAACCACGCTGGAAAGGCCGCCATGGCCGTGACCGAAGACCAATCCGCGAAAGCGCCTGAGGCGCCGGAGATTCCGCCGGCATTCGAGCCCTCGATCCGCACCATCGCGATGCCCGCGGACACCAATCCGCATGGCGATATTTTCGGTGGCTGGCTGCTATGTCAGATGGACTTGGCCGGCGCCACGGTCGCGACGCGGCACGCCGGCGGCCGTGTCGTCACCATAGCCATCACCGCGATGGTCTTTCATCGCCCGGTTTGCGTCGGCGACGAAGTCTCTTGCTATGCCAGCGTCACCAAGACCGGCAATACCTCGCTCACCATCAAGATCGAGAGCTGGGCGCGCCGCGCCCGCGGCGCCGACACGGTGCCGATCAAGGTCACCGAAGGGCTTTTCACTTACGTGCGGGTCGATGCCGGCGGCCATCCGCAACCGGTGACTTCGGGTTAAGCCGTGTAGTCATGAATCGAGATCGCGCGAGGTCCGTTAAGCCATCAGCGACATGATGCACGACGTAACTTGCGCGGCAGTTTCAAGACGGCGGAGGACCCTCCCCGGTCGCAAGGAATTACTATAACCTTGCGCAGGCCGCCGGATGGCGCGTTGCTCCGGGGGTAAATCGAACAAAAAAATGGGAGGATATCGTCATGAACGCAATCAGTCAGATTGTTTGCAAATTTAGCCTTGCGCTGGTCGCGACGGCGGGCATTGGCGGAGGATCAGTTTATGCCGCGGAGGTTACAGACCCCAATGTAGCGCCCAACCCTTATCACATGGAGGACGCTGGAATTCAGTTGCCGCTCGACCGGAAGCTCGGTGCGCCGATCGGCGTGGAAATCGATCACAGCGACGGCAAAACACTGTGGCTATTTGATCGTTGCGGAGCGGATACGTGCATCGGTTCAAATCTCGCTCCGATCATGAAGTTCGACGCGACCGGCAAGATGGTTGCGAATTTTGGTTCCGGGCTGATCAACTGGCCTCACGGATTCTACGTCGACCGCGACGGCAATGCATGGGTCACCGATGGAAAAGCTGACGGCGGTAAGGGACACACCGTTATCAAGTTTGCGCCCGACGGCAGAGTATTGATGACCCTCGGCAAGCCCGGCGTCGCCGGCGATGCCCCCGACATGTTTAATACGCCATCCGACGTCCTGACGGCGCCCAACGGCGACATCTACGTTGCCGACGGGCACGGCATCTTATCAGGCCAGCCGACCAATGATCGGATCGTCAAGCTCGACAAGGAAGGCAAGTTCATCACCGCCTGGGGCAAGCACGGCTCCGGCCCAGGCGAGTTCGATGTGCCGCATTCGCTGGCGCTGGATTCGGCCGGGCGCCTGTTCGTCGCCGACCGTTCCAACAGCCGCATTCAAATCTTCGATCAGACCGGTAAGTTCATCGCCGAGTGGAAACAGTTCGGGCGGCCAAGCAGCGTCTACATCACCAAGAATGACGTGATTTATGTGGCTGACTCGCAATCCGACGAAAAGACCAATCCCGGGTTCAAGCAGGGTATCCGGATCGGCAGTGCCACAGACGGCAAGGTCACGGCCTTTATTCCGCTCGTGGATCCGGTACTTGGATCGGCGGAAGAACTTGCCGTTGACGATCAAGGCAACATTTTTGCCGGGTTCACCGCCGTCGGCAAAATAGCCGTCAGGAAATTCGTGAAGAACTAGGTTTTACGCGACCTTCGGTACAGCGAAATATTTGACTTTAAGGGTCCGCGCTTGGTCAAGCCGCGCGCCCTCATACTGACGGCGCCACGACCTGGGCCTGCGCCAAATCCGCCGCATCGACTTCGGGCGGCGCCCATTCGACGGTGCGATAGTCGAAGCCGGCGGCGAGCGTCGGTTTGACGATGGCGAAATAGGGCGAGGTGTCGAAATCGCGCGGCGTGTAGAGGCCGTAGGTGCGGATGTGATCGATTTCACTCTGCACGAAGGGCGCGATGACATAAGTCTTGCCGTTGATCGAAGCCCGCTCCGGCAAGATCGGGTAATGGATCGACGCGAAGGACTGCGCGATCAGCGTCGAGCAGATGGCGCGCGTTGGATCGCCGCAACCGATCGACAACATGCGGCGGCGAAACCAGACCGGCACCGGAGGATAAGGAAACAGATAGCGCGCGAGATCGACGATACGTTGCGAATCGTACTTGGTGCCGATCCGTTTCAGCGCATAGTCGAGGACCTTGTTCGTGCTGACCTCGTCGAGCCCGACGGGCCGGCAGATCCGCGTATTGAAGCCGACATATTTCGACAACGGCACGGTGACGACGCCGGTATCGGCTTCGGCCTCGAGGAAGACATTCGGCTCGCCTTGGGCCGACACGTCGCCCGGCCGTTCGCCGACATAGAGCGCGGCGTGCGACCAGGTCGATTGCGTCAGGTACTTGATGGTGGCGCTGAGCCGGCTATTGCCCTCGACCAGAAGGACGTCGCCGGGCGCCAGCGCCTTGCGGACGATGTCGGGATCGGCCGCATAAAACGGTGCATAACGCCCGGTGGGCTGCGCCAGGTAATTCAGGATCTTATCGCTGAGGTATTTTTCCAGCCTGTCGAACATGAGCCAAATCCCGCGCTTTTTGGTTTGGCGGCCTAACCGTCCAATCACTATATTTTTGCAGGGTCGGTCAGCCCGGAAAATGTAACGGAAGTTGTAACACTTGAAATTGTAACACTTGGACGCCAGCCTTCTATAGTCTCCGGGTCTCGAGTCTCTAAGCCTCGTGAAGAATCACAGCCGGGGGAATGCACCATGCCCTCAACTTTTCGGCGGCATTGGATCACCAAACCGATCTTTCGGATGGCGCAGCACGCGCTGCCGCGCCTGTCCGATACCGAGCGCGAAGCCATCGAAGCCGGCGATGTCTGGTGGGATGCCGATCTGTTCACCGGTGATCCTGACTGGAACAAGCTCTTGGCCTTCGCACCTGCGAAATTGTCCGACGAAGAGCAGCAGTTTCTCGACGGCCCGGTCGAAGAACTGTGCCGCATGCTCAACGACTGGAAGATCAATTGGGAATGGCATGACCTGCCGCCCGAAGTCTGGAACTTTTTGAAGACGCGGAAATTCTTCGCGATGATCATTCCGAAGTCCTATGGCGGCCTCGGCTTTTCCGCTTATGCGCATTCGGAAGTCATTCGCAAACTTTCGACGCGGTCGATCTGCGCCGCCTGCACCGCGATGGTGCCGAACTCGCTCGGGCCCGGCGAATTACTGCTGCAATTCGGCACCAAGGCGCAGCAGGATTATTGGCTGCCGCGGCTGGCGCGCGGCGAGGAAATCCCGTGCTTCGGCCTGACCAGCCCGGAAGCGGGCTCGGACGCCGCCTCGATGATCGATTCCGGCCTGGTCTGCCGCGGCACTTATGACGGCCAAGAGGTGCTGGGGATCCGGCTGAACTGGCACAAGCGCTACATCACGCTCGGCCCGATCGCGACCGTGCTTGGACTTGCCTTCAAGCTTCACGATCCCGATCACCTGATCGGCCAGCGCGACGATATCGGCATCACGCTCGCTCTGGTGCCGACGCACCTGCCCGGCATCAGTATCGGGCGGCGTCATCTGCCGGCGATGCACGTGTTCCAGAATGGCCCGAACTGGGGTCACGACGTTTTCATTCCGATGGACAATGTCATCGGCGGCGTCGACCAGGTCGGAAAGGGCTGGAAAATGCTGATGAGCGCGCTGGCGGCCGGGCGCGGCATCTCGCTGCCGTCATTGTCGGCGGCAGGCGCCGCCTTCTCGGCCAACATGACCGGCACTTACGCCCGCATCCGCGAGCAATTCCATGTCGCGATCGCGAAATTCGAGGCGGTCCAGGAACGGCTCGGCAGGATCGCTGCGACCGCTTATCTGCTCGACGCCGCGCGCCGCATGACCTGCGCGGCGCTCGACGACGGGCACCATCCCGCTGTCGTCACCGCGATCATGAAATCGCAGGCGACCGATCGCATGCGCATTGCGGTCAACGACGCGATGGACGTCCACGGCGGCAAGGGCATCATCGAAGGTCCGCTGAATTATCTCGGCAGCCTCTATCGCGGCATTCCAATCGCCATCACGGTGGAAGGCGCCAATATCGTCACCCGCGCCTTGATCCAGTTCGGCCAAGGCGCGATCCGCTGCCATCCTTATCTGCTCAAAGAGATGATGGCGCTGGAGGATGCCGATCGCGAACGTGGCCTCGACGCCTTCGATCAGGCGTTATGGGGCCATGTCGGCCACTCTATCGCCAATGCGGGCCGCGCCTTCGGCCGCGCCTGGACCGGCGGCCTATTCGCGCCGGCGCCTGATGCCGGCGCGGCGACGCCGTTCTACAAGCAGCTCAGCCGCCATGCCGCAGCTTTTGCGCTCGCTGTGGACCTGTCTTTGCTGTCGCTCGGCGGCGCGTTGAAGCGCAAGGAAATGGTGTCGGCCCGCTTCGGCGACATTTTGTCGGAGCTTTATCTCGCGAGCGCAGCGCTCAAACGCTGGAACGACGAAGGCCGCCAAGAGGACGACTTGCCGCTTCTGGAATATTGCCTGGAGTCGAGTTTCTCGACGATCGAAACCCGCTTCGACGAGATCATCGGCAATTTCCCAGTGCGGCCGGTGGCCTGGCTGTTGCGCTTTTTCATTCAGCCGTTCGGCCGGCACCGGCGCGGTCCGTCGGATCGCGTCACCGACAAGTGCGCCGATATCATCACCAATCCGTCGGCGGCGCGCGATCGCCTGACGGTGGACTTGTTCCATCCGACCGAGCTTGACGGCAGCAACGGCATCGCGCTGGTCGAGCACGCTTTCGCCATGACCGTCGACGTCCAGCCGATCCGCGATCGCATGCATGCCGCGCGCGTGCGCGACATCGATCAGGCGGTGAAGCGGGGCACCATCACTGCGGATGAAGCGACCAAACTCAAGGCCGCGGCCGAAGCTGTTGCCGCAGCGATTGCGGTCGACGATTTCGCGCCGGAAGAACTCACCGCCCGCGGCGCGGCGAGCAAGGGAGCTGTGTCATCGAAAGCGACATCACAAACCCGGCCGGTGGCGGCGGAGTAGAACACCGTCCGGTCTATATCGTCGACGGCAGCCGCACGCCCTTCATCAAGGCGCGCGGCCAGCCCGGCCCGTTCACCCCGGTCGATCTTGCCGTGCAATGCGGCCGGCCGCTGTTGCTGCGCCAGCCGTTCGCGCCGGATGCGTTCGATCAGGTCATTCTCGGCTGCGTCAATGTCATTGCCGACGAGATGAATCCGGCCCGCGTCGCCGCGCTGCGGCTCGGCATGGGCGAGGCGATGACGGCGTTCACCGTGCAAATCAATTGCGGCTCCGGTATGCAGTCGATCGATACGGGCTACCGCTATATCCGCGAAGGGGTCAGCGATCTCGTGCTGGCGGGCGGCGCGGAATCGCTGAGCCACGCGCCGCTCGTGTTCAACCGCAGCGCCGTCAAATGGCATGCGCAGCTGTTCGCCGCCCGCGGCATGGCTGCGAAACTGAGCGCCTTCCTCGGCTTTCGTCCCTCGATGCTCACGCCCGTGATCGGGCTTGAACGCGGGCTCACCGATCCGATCACCGACCTCAATATGGGCCAGACCGCCGAGCTCGTCAGCCATCTCTTCAACATCACGCGGCGGCAGGCCGACGAATACGCCGCCGAGAGCCAGCAGCGGCTGGCGGCGGCGCAGAAGAACGGCTACCTGGCCGGCGAGGTCGAGCCCGCTTTCGCCCGCGACGGCACCCTGTTCGATCACGATGACGGCGTGCGGCCCGACAGCAGCGCCGACAGTCTCGCCAAGCTCAAGCCCGCGTTCGAGCGGCCGTGGGGCAAAGTCACCCCCGGCAACTCTTCGCAGATCACCGACGGCGCGTCTTGGGTGATCCTGGCGTCGGAAGACGCGGTGAAGCAGCACAGACTGACGCCGAAGGCCGTGATCGTCGACAGCGAATGGTCGGCGCTCGATCCGTCCGTCATGGGGCTCGGGCCGGTTTATTGCTCGACCGCGATCCTCAAGCGGCACCAACTTGCGCTCAACGACATCGAGCTGTGGGAGCTCAATGAAGCCTTCGCCGCGCAGGTGCTCGGTTGTCTCGCGGCCTGGGACGACGCGGAATTCTGCCGCGACGCGCTCGGCCTCGGCGGCGCCGCGGGCACAATTCCGCGCGACCGGCTGAATGTCGATGGCGGCGCCATCGGCGTCGGCCATCCGGTCGGCGCCAGCGGCAATCGCATCGTGCTCCATCTCGTCAACGCCATGAAGCGGCTCGGCTATAAGCGCGGCATCGCCACCGAATGTATCGGCGGCGGCCAAGGCGGCGCGATGCTGATCGAAACAATCTAGGGGCGCGCATGAAACCCTTACCCGCCCGAAAGCCGACGATGGCCATTCTCGGCAAGCGCGACCTCGAGCTTGGGCCGTTTGCGCTCGGCGAAACCCAGCAAGAGCCCGGCCCGTGGGCGGATTGGCGCCTGCGCACCGACGAGGACGGCATCGCCTGGCTGCTGTTCGACAAGAAGGATTCCAGCGCCAATACGCTGTCCGAACCGGTGCTCACCGAGCTCGACGCCGTCTTGGAGAAGCTTGAGCGCGACCGCCCGCGCGGTCTTGTTATCCGCTCGGCAAAAACCAGCGGCTTCATCGCCGGCGCCGACATCGCGCAATTTGAAGGCGTCACCGATCCGGCGCAGATCGAAACCACACTCACACGCGGGCATGGAGTGCTCGAGCGCCTCGACCGGCTGCCGCTGCCGACCATCGCGGTGGTCCACGGCTATTGCCTCGGCGGCGGGCTCGAAGTCGCGCTGGCTTGCGATTATCGCCTCGCCATCGACGGCGCGAGTTTTGGCTTCCCCGAAATTCTGCTCGGCCTGCATCCCGGCCTCGGCGGTACGTTCCGGCTGACCGGCCTGATCAGTCCGGCGCACGCCATGACGATGATGCTGACCGGCAAAACCGAGCGCGCCCGGTCGGCCAAGCGGCTCGGCCTGGTCGACGCGGTGACGCAGGAGCGCCATGTACGCGCCGCGGTGCGGTCGGCCGTCGCCGGCGAATGGAAGCCGGCGAAGCAGAATCTGCTCGGTCGGCTGATGGATCTCGGTCCCGTGCGCGGCCTCCTCGCTTCGCGGATGCGCAGCGAAGCGCAGAAGAAGGCGCCGCATCAAAACTACCCAGCACCCTATGCGCTGATCGATCTGTGGGAGGCACACGGCGGCAACCCGGACGCGATGCAAAAGGCCGAGGTGACGTCTTTTGCCAAGCTGCTCGTCACCAGTACCGCGCAAAATCTGGTCCGCGTATTTTTCCTGCGCGAAAATCTCAAGAGCCTCGCCGACGGCAAATGGGACGGCAGGCGCATCCACGTCATCGGCGCCGGCGCGATGGGCGGCGACATCGCCGCGTGGTGCGCCTGGCACGGCTTTGTCGTCAGCCTGGGCGACACCAAGCCGGAGCCGATCGCCGGCGCGATCAAGCGCGCTGCGGACCTGTTCGGCAAGATCGGCCGCGACGATCGTCGCCGGGTTCGCGACGCGCTCGACCGCCTGATCCCCGATCGCAAGAGCGAAGGCGTCGCCAGTGCCGACCTGATCATCGAAGCGGTGCCGGAAGTTCTTGACCTAAAGCGCAAGATCTTCGCCGGCATCGAGCCGAAGATGAAACCCGACGCCATTCTCGCTACCAATACGTCGAGCATTCCGCTCGAGCAATTGCGCGAAGGTCTGCCGCGGCCGGAGCGGCTGGTCGGCATTCACTTCTTCAACCCGGTCTCGCGCATGCAGCTTGTCGAAGTCGTCAGCCACGACCAGGTGGCGGCCGACGTGCTGTCCGACGCGCGCGCCTTCCTCGGCCGGATCGATCGGCTGCCCGCGCCGGTCAAGAGTGCACCCGGCTTCCTGGTCAACCGCGCGCTGACGCCTTATCTACTCGAAGCTTTGGTCATGCTCGACGCCGGCACGCCCAAGGAGACCATCGACAAGGCCGCCGAGGATTTCGGCATGCCAATGGGGCCGATCGAACTGGCCGACGAGGTCGGGCTTGATATCTGCCTGCATGTCGCCGAGATGCTCAAAGGAAGCATCAATCGCGACATGCCCGAGCCGCCGCAATGGCTCCAAGACAAGGTCCGCAAGGGTGAGCTTGGCAAGAAGACCGGCAAGGGTCTCTATGATTGGAAGGACGGTCATGCGTTGAAAGGCCGCGAGGCCCGCGCGGCGCCGCCCGACACGATCGACCGGCTGGTGCTGCCGATGGTCGATGTCTGCATGACCTGCTTGCGCGAAGGAATTGTCGTCGATGAGAAAATCGTCGACGGCGCGATGATTTTCGCCACCGGCTTTGCGCCGTTCCGCGGCGGGCCGATGCATTACGCGCGCACGCGCGGCGTCGCGGACGTGCGCGACACGCTCAAGCGGCTTGCGGAAAAATACGGACCGCGCTTCCAGCCCGATCCGGGCTGGGACAATCTGAAATGAGGCATACGGGCGCAGTGCCCGCGACATTCGACGATCCGGCTCGCCTCGCCGAGGCCGTCGTCGAACGAGTCGGCAAGACCATCGTGCTGGCTTTGCCGCTCGGGCTCGGCAAGGCCAATCACATCGCCAATGCGCTCTACGACAAGGCGGCCGCCGATCCGTCGATTAAGCTCACCATTTTCACCGCGCTGACGCTCGAAGCGCCGCGCGCCAAGAACGAGCTCGAGCGCCGTTTCCTCGACCCGATCGCACAGCGCGTGTTTGCCGGCTACCCGGCGTTGCATTACGCGGCGGCCATTCACCAGGGCAGCGTCCCGGGGAATATCGAGATCAATGAATTCTTCTTCGAGGCCGGACAGTGGCTCGGCTCGCCTTATGCGCAGCAGCACTATATTTCGGCGAACTACACCCACGCGCTGCGCTACGTGCTCGATCGCGGCGTCAATGTCGTCGGCCAACTGGTGGCGCATCGCGCCGCGGAGACGGCATATCCGTATAGTTTGAGCTGCAATCCCGACCTGACCTGCGATCTCCTAAAGCTACGCCGCGACGGCAGCGCCGACTTTCTGTTTTGCGGACAGACCAATTCGGAATTGCCGTTCATGCGCAATGACGCAGCGGTCGCGGCGGATGAATTCGATTTTCTGCTCGATAGTCCGAAGACCGATTTCCCGCTCTTCGCGCCGCCGCGCGAGCCGGTTTCACTTGCCGACTACGCGGCCGGGCTGCATGCGGCAAGCACCGTGCCGGACGGCGGCACGCTGCAAATCGGTATCGGCTCGCTGGGCGATGCCGTCGCGCACGGGCTCGTGCTGCGTCAGCGGCAAAATGCCGAATTCTGCCAATTGCTGGCAAAGCTGGGCTATGAGCCGGCAACCGATCCCACGGTGCGCACCGAGCCGTTCGACATCGGCCTTTACGGCTGCTCAGAAATGTTCGTCGAGGGCATGCTCGATCTCTACCGCTTAGGCATTCTCAAGCGCGAGGTCGACGGCGTTGTGCTGCATGGCGGATTTTTCGTGGGCTCGCGTGCTTTCTACCGCGCGCTCCGCGAAATGCCGCCGGAGATCGCGGCGAAATTCGGCATGACCTCGATTTCCTACGTCAACGAGCTTTATAGCGACGAGGACAACAAACGCAGGGCGCGAGTCAAGGCCCGCTTCCTCAATAACGCGATGATGGCGACGCTGCTTGGCGACGTGATTTCCGATGGTCTCGAAGACGGCCGTGTCGTCAGCGGCGTCGGCGGCCAATACAATTTCATCGCCCAGGGCTTTGCGCTCGACGGCGCGCGCTCGGCGATCGTGCTGCACTCAACCCGCACCGCGAATGGCAAGACCGAATCCAATATCCGCTGGCGCTACGGCCACACCACCATCCCGCGCCACCTACGCGACATGATCGTGACCGAATACGGCATCGCCGACATTCGCGGCAAAACCGACCGCGAAGTCATCGCCGCAATGCTCGCGATCACGGATGCACGCTTCCAGGATGAATTGCTGCGCCAGGCAAAGGATGCCAGCAAGATCGAGCGGTCCTACGAATTGCCGAAAGCGGTGCGCGACAACACGCCGGACGCGATTGTGCGCGCTTTGCAGCCCGCCGCGGACTTAGGCCTGTTGCCACAATTTCCGTTCGGCACCGATTTCACCGACGTCGAGCAGCGCCTTATCCCGGCGCTTGAAAAACTGAAATCGGCCTCGCTCGCCGAGCTCGCGGCGCTGTTCCTGCGCTGGCTTTCAGCCCCCGCCGATAACACCGACTGCCTCGACCGCATGGGCCTGGCGCACCCGCCCAGCATCTTGCTTTCGATCTATGCGCGCCTTCTCCGCGGCGCGCTGAGCGAGCGGTGAGAACGATTGTTGTTGCTGCCCGGGAAGCGACCCGGCACGAATCGCCGGTAAATTCTTGATTCTATTGGTACAGCTGGGTGGGCTCGAACCACCGACCTCCTGTTCCACAGAAAGATCTTCGGTCGCTCCAATGCCGATCATGACTATGCAAATCGAAATGCTCGCGCGACCATTTCAGTTCATGTTTGGATTTGTCTACAGTCACCTGCTAAATTGCTTATTGCATTAGTTATGAAAACCAAGCCATGCCGGCGAAATCAATTACCGATGCTTTTGTTCGCAATGTCTCCCTGCCAAAACCTGAAAGGGGTGAGCGGCAGATCGCTTACATCGACACGATGGAACGGGGGCTCGCCCTAGTACTCGTCGTCGGTTATGGCGGGAGCAAAACGTTTCGGGTGATGACGTATCGGAATGGCAAACCGCGCACAAAAAAGCTCGGCACTTACCCGACAATGACTGTAAAGGCCGCGCGGGAAGAGGCCCGCGCGTATTTTGAGAATCCGCAGAGGTTCGATGCACAGGCCTCTATCGGCTCGTTCAAGGAGGTCGCCGATAACTGGTTCAAGCGGCACGTCGAGGCGAACGGTCTGCGCTCACAGTACGAGATCGAGCGCCTACTCAAAAAATACATCTTTCCAAAATGGAAGGATCGCCCATTCTCAGAAATCCGCCGTCGGGATGTGAACGAACTGTTGGATCATGTCGCCGACAATCACGGCCGGAGTCAGGCCGACGGGGTATTGGCGATCGTTCGGCTTATCATGGGTTGGCATCAGAGCAGAGACGAAAACTATACAAGCCCAATCGTCAAAGGCATGCGGCGTAACAAGCCGGTGGCTCGGGCGCGCATCCTCACCGATGACGAAATTCGGTCGCTATGGAAGGCCTGTTCGGAGGCCAACGAAACATTCGGCGCACTCCTCAAAGTGGCGCTGTTGACCGCCCAGCGACGTGACAAGGTCTCAACCATGGGGTGGGACGACGTCAAGGATGGGGAATGGACGATACGGGTTGAACGCCGTGAAAAGGGAACGGCAGGTAAGCTCAAACTGCCCGCTATGGCCCTTGAGATCATCGAGCGGCAGCCCCGTCTCGCGGGTAACCCCTATGTTTTTCCAGGTCGGGGAAAGACCGCGTTCAACTCATTCAGCCAACGCAAGGTCGAACTGGATGAGAAGCTTTCAGATATGGAGCCCTGGGTCATCCATGATCTGAGAAGGACCGCGCGTTCCTTATTAAGCCGTGCTGGTGTGCGGCTGGATATTTCGGAGCGCGTCTTGGGGCATGCGATCGCGGGCGTCGAGGGTGTCTATGATCGCCATTCTTACGATGCGGAGAAGGCCGACGCACTGAACAGGCTTGCAGCCCCGGTAGGCGGTATTGTGAACCCGCCGAAGGACAAGGTGGTGCAACTGCAGAGAAGAAAAGGGGCCGCCAAATGATGGCGGCCCGTCAGTCTTTCGTCGTTTGATCAGGCGGTTATTACTGCGGGCTCTGGCACACCTATTATCGCCTCGGGTATCTCCACCGGCTTGGCAAGTGTCTCGGGCGTCTTGTCACTTTTTCCCTTCGGCAGAGTCTTGGGGACAGGTTTCGATTTCGAAGCGCCCCGCTGCCATTGACCGAACCACGATCGCAGGGTGCCTTCGGCCAGTTTCATTTTGCGACCGCGCGTCCAGGCAGTATCAGCGCCTTCGCGATCGTAAAGCTGGTGGATCGTTTCCTTACGCGAGCCGGGCTTGTGGCCCTTGTAGCCCTCCGCCCCAGCTGGCGGAGACGCCTTTGCCTGAGCCTTCGATTTCGCTGAATTTGCAGTGCTCATGTGTCTCTCTCCTAGTTTAAACCGCCGCGTATCTGCAGCAGTACTGGAATTATGCGTACTACAACCAGAGAGATAAACAAGAAATCATATATATCTTAGATTGCGTCTTTGAGGCGCTCATAGATCCGCGATTGAAAACTTTGCATTCCCAGTAGGGGAGCGCTGCAGCGGTTTTGCCCCTTACCGATATTTGGGGGAGGGGGAGAGGGCAA
>DASQRX010000063.1:0-12483 GCA_035642635.1 Xanthobacteraceae bacterium | reverse complement strand
CCAATCGAGCCGGGTATAGATTTCAAGTTCGCGGATGCCGGGAAACGTCACCATCAGCTTGGGGTGGTTCTCGAGGTAATGGCTGTGCCAGGCGTGTGGATCCTCGGCCTCGCCTTCATAGGACACGAGATAAGTGCAATGGGGTTCGCCTTTGGCATTGCGCAGCTTGGGATCGGGTACCGCAAAGTGGCGCACGAGCATCGCCTGCTGCACGATTTCCGCCTTGGCAAGGACCGGGAATTGGTCAGGCGCACAGAGGCCAGCGAGCGGCCCGGCGCGCGCCGCCGCCGCTTCCAGTGCGGGCAATTGCGCGAAATAGAGCTGCAGCACGAGTTGCGGCGACGCGTGCTCCACGTAAGGGTCGCTGGCGCTCGCCGCGGTGTGGATCAAAGCCTTGGCGAGCGCGGGCGTTGAATGAAGCAAGCCTTCGAGTGCGGCCGTTTCGGCAGCGGATAATGCGCCTGGAAAGCGAAAGGTCAGAAAGAGACAGGTGTTCATAAGCGTTATCTAGCCGGAATTGCGCGCGAGCGAAATCCGGACAGCCGCATGCGGGTCCTCGATCATCCACCGATTACGCTCCGCGCAATCCGGGCTACACTATATGCTTCGCGATCGATTATCGCCGACTGGAGACTGGGCGTGGCGCTGGCGCAGGTGAACCTGGAGGACAAATATACCCTCGCATCGGGACGCATCTATCTGTCGGGCATCCAGGCACTGGTCCGCGTGCCGCTGATGCAACGGCAGCGCGACCGCGCGGCTGGGCTCAACACCGCAGGCTTTATTTCTGGCTACCGCGGCTCGCCGCTTAGCGGCTACGACAATGCGCTGTGGCAGGCGCAGGCTTTGCTTGAGCAAAACGACATCCGCTTCCAGGCCGGTCTCAACGAAGATCTGGCCGCAACCGCAGTCTGGGGCAGCCAGCAGGTCGGACTGTTCCCCGGCGCCAAGGTCGGTGGTGTGTTCGGTATCTGGTACGGCAAAGGCCCGGGCCTCGATCGTTCGCTCGACGTGTTGCGGCATGCGAACTGGGCCGGCACTTCGCCCCTTGGCGGTGTGCTCGCAATTGCCGGCGACGATCACGCCGCGCAATCGACCACCACCGCCTATCAATGCGAGCAGGTCTTCGAATCGGCGATGATGCCTACTCTCAATCCGGCGACGATCCAAGATTATCTCGATTTCGGCTTGTTCGGTTTCGCGCTGTCGCGCTTTTCCGGCTGCTGGGTCGGTTTCAAAGCGACCGCAGAGGCGGTCGACAGTTCGGCTTCGGTCTTGGTCGACCCGCAGCGCGTCGCCGTCGCTGTGCCCGCAGATTTCGAAATGCCGCCAGGTGGCGTGCATATCCGCTGGCCGCGGCCGGGAATGGATTACGGTCTCGAGCAGGAGCGCAGGCTTCTCGGGCCGAAGCTCGATGCCGTCGGCGCCTTTGCCCGCGCCAATGCGATCGATCGCATTGTGATCGACACGCCGCGGCCACGCTTCGGCATTATCGCGACCGGCAAGGCCTATCTCGATCTCCGTCAAGCGCTGGCGGAGCTCGGCATTACCGAAGCGATCGCGGCCGAGCTTGGCCTGCGCGTCTACAAAGTCGGGCTCACTTGGCCGCTCGAGCCCGAAGGGGCGCTCAAGTTTGCCGCCGGCCTCAAAGATATTCTCGTGGTCGAGGAAAAGCGGGGCTTCGTCGAAAATCAGCTTGTCCGCCTGCTCTACAACGCTGAGGCGTCGCAGCGGCCGAGCATTGTCGGCAAGACCGACGAGACCGGCGCCACGCTGTTGCGCGCCATCGGCGAGCTGACGCCGACGATCGTGGCGCGCGCCGTGGTCGCGCGCCTCAAGCGGCTTGGCGCGCATACATTCGCACAACAGATCGAGCAGCGCCTGGCGCGACTGGAATCCTTCGAGCGTCCGCTCGCCGCGCCGGCTTCGAAGATTGCGCGGGTGCCGTTCTTCTGCTCGGGCTGCCCGCACAACACCTCGACCCGCGTGCCGGAGGGCAGCCGCGCCATGGCCGGCATCGGCTGCCACAGCATGGCACTGTTCATGCCCGGCCGCGAGACCGCGACCACGACGCAAATGGGCGGCGAAGGCGTCAATTGGATCGGGCAGGCGCCCTTCACCAGCGAACAGCACGTCTTCCAAAATCTCGGCGACGGCACTTATTCGCACAGCGGCTTGCTCGCCATCCGCGCTGCGGCCGTGGCCGGCGTCAATATCACTTACAAGATTCTTTATAACGACGTCGTCGCCATGACCGGCGGCCAGCCGGTCGAAGGCCGTCCCACCGTGCCGCAGATCGCGCAGCAGGTTCTGGCCGAAGGCGCCAAACGGATCGTCGTCGTCACCGACGAGCCCGGCAAATATCCGGCGGATGCTGGTTTTCCGGCGGGCATCGCTATCCGCCACCGCGATGATCTTGACGCCGTGCAACGCGAACTGCGCGAGGTCGAAGGCCTCACCGTCCTCATCTACGACCAGACCTGCGCGGCGGAAAAACGCCGCCGCCGCAAGCGCGGTCTGTTGCCCGATCCGCCCGAGCGCGTTTTCATCAATGAGGCGGTTTGCGAGGGCTGCGGCGATTGCTCGGTGAAATCCAACTGCATTTCCGTGGTCCCGGTCGAGACTGCCTTTGGCCGCAAGCGGCAAATCGATCAGTCGAACTGCAACAAGGATTTCTCCTGCCTCAAGGGCTTTTGTCCAAGCTTTGTCACGGTGCGCGGTGCGACGCTGCGCAAGCTTGTGCCGCTCGCGGCATCGGACGATCTGTTCGCGCGATTGGCGGAGCCGAAACCGCCGCCGCTCGATCGGCCTTATAGCATCGTCATCACCGGCATCGGCGGCACCGGCGTGGTGACGCTCGGCGCGCTTCTGGGCATGGCGGCGCATCTCGAAAACAAGGGCTGCACGGTCCTCGACGTCAGTGGCCTTGCCCAGAAGAACGGCGCGGTGATGAGCCACATCCGGCTGGCGTCGCATCCCGATGAGCTTTTGGCGGTGCGCGTCGGCACGGGCGGCGCCGATCTCTTGCTTGGCTGCGATCTTATCGTTGCAGCGAGCCCCGCCGCGCTCGGCTGCGTCGCCAGCGGCACGACCACAGCCGTGATCAACAGCCATATTCAGCCGCCCGCGGCTTTCATCTTCGATCCGGACATCGACTTTGAAACGGCGGCCAAGCTGCAAGCCGTCAGGACTGCGGCCGGAGACGTCGACACGATCGATGCCACCGGCCTCGCCGCGGCGTTGATGGGCGATTCCATCGCCGCCAATCTGTTCATGCTCGGCTATGCCTATCAGAAGGGCCTTGTCCCGCTCAGCCTCGCCGCCATCGCACGTGCCATCGCGCTCAACGGCGTGGCGGTCGAGAGCAATCGCCGAAGTTTCAACTGGGGACGGCTCGCCGCCGAAGACCGCGCGCATGTCGAGGCGCTGGTGCGCAAGGCGCGCGGCGATGCTGCGGCAACGATGACAGCGCAAGCGCCCGATGACTTGATCGATAGCCGCGCCGCGTTTCTCGAAACCTATCAGAATGCGGCCTATGCGCAGCGCTACCGCGATCTGGTCGCGGTGATCAAAGTAGCCGAAACAAGCCGCGCCCGCGGCTATTGCGGCTTGACCGAAGCGGTGGCGCTCAATCTGTTCGCCCTGATGGCCTATAAGGACGAGTACGAAGTGGCGCGGCTTTATACGGACGGCGCGTTCCGCAAGAAGCTCGAGCAGCAATTCGAGGGCGACTTCACGCTGCACTATCATCTGGCGCCGCCGCTTTTGGCCCGGCGCGATCCGGCGACAGGCGAGTCGCGCAAACGCGCTTTCGGACCGTGGACGATCCAGGTCTTCAAGATCCTGGCGCGGCTGCGCCGCTTACGCGGCACGCCTTTCGACATTTTCGGCCGCACGCAGGAGCGCCGCATGGAGCGGCGCTTGATCGCGGATTATGAAGCGATCATTCGCGAGCTCACAGCCGCCCTCGATCCCGCCAATCATGCGCTCGCGATCGAGATCGCTTCGGTGCCGGCAAAAATCCGCGGCTTCGGGCCCGTCAAAGAACGCAATGTCGAAAGCGCTAAAGCCTGCGAGGCTGAGCTTCTTATGCTGTGGCGCCGCAAGGACACGCGAGCTTCGGCGGCCTAGGGCGTGATCCCCGGAGGCACGGCTGACGCCAAGGCCGACCACGACGCTTCGGGCTCGTCCGGCGGCACCGATCCCAACAGCGCGCGCGTATGCGGATGCTGCGGATTGGCGAACACCGTCTCGACGTCGCCCGCTTCGACGATCTCGCCGCGATACATCACCAGCACGCGGCTGCACAGGTGGCGAACAACCGAGAGGTCGTGCGAGATCAACAACATGGCGAAGCCGAGCTCGGCACGCAGCCGCGCCAGGAGATTCAGGAGTTGCGCCTGGATGGACACGTCGAGACCGGAAACAATCTCGTCGGCGACCAAGACTTTTGGAATGTTGCACAGCGCGCGGGCGACGTTGACGCGCTGCCGCTGTCCGCCGGACAACTGGCTCGGCAGCCGCCCGGCGAAATCCGCTGGCAGGCCGACTTCCGCGAGCAGTTCGCGAGTCCGCACCAGACGCTCGTCCCGGCTGGCGTGGCGGCTTCCGGCTTCCATCGCCTGGGTGACGATGCTCGCCACGCGCCGGCGCGGATTGAGCGCCGATTGCGGATCCTGAAACACCATCTGCACGGCGGCGGCGCGCCGCATCCCGCCGCGCAATGATCGACCGGCCAGATCCTCGCCGTTCAAGACAATCCGCCCCGCTGAGGGCTGCTCCAAGCCGACCAGCATCTTGGCGATGGTGCTCTTGCCGCTGCCGCTTTCGCCGACCATGGCGACGAATTCATTCTCGGCGATGCTGAAAGAGGCTTTCTGCACCGCGGTCACGCTGTGCACACCGCCGAACAGCGTGCCGCCCATCGTATAAGTCTTCTGCAGCCCTTCGACTTGCAGGACCGGCGGCGTCGACGCATGCGCCATAACAGGCGCTGGCTCACGCGCGTCGATGCGCTCTGACACTGCGGCTTGAAAGCAGGCGGCGCTGCGGCCGGCGCCGAGCGCAGTGGATACCGGCTCAGCGCGCCGGCAATCCTCGACCACGAGCGGACATCGCGGGGCAAAATGGCAACCGCGCATAACTTTGAGCTGCCGCAAGCTCGGCATTTGATCGGGAATCACATAAAGCGCGCGCCGCTTCGCCTGCATCGTCGGGTTGGCCAGCTGCAGACAGCGCGTATAGGGGTGGGCGGGCGCCGACAAGACGGCGCGCGCCGCACCACTTTCGACGGCACGGCCGGCATACATGACGGTTACGTCATCGCAGAGCTGCGCCGCGAGGCGCAGATCGTGGGTAATGAAAATGACCGCCGTGCGGTGCTCGCGCTGCATGTCGGCGATCAAACGCAGGATCGGCGGATGCAGCGTGACGTCAAGCGCCGTGGTCGGCTCATCGGCGATGACGAGGCGCGGGTTGCTGGCAAAGGCCATCGCGATCAGGACGCGCTGGCACATTCCGCCCGACAATTGATGCGGATATTGCCGCAACAAATCGGCCGCGCGCGGCAGCCTTGCCGCTTCCAGCATGGCGACAGCGCGAGCACGGCGGGCTTTGCCGTCCGCTTCGCCGAACCGCGCCAGATGTTCGTCGAATTGCGCGCCGATGCTCATCACCGGATTGAACGCGGTCATCGGTGCTTGCGGGATGAAGGCGATGGCGCGGCCGAGCAAAGCGCGCCGGCGCGCCGGCGCCATTTGTACAAGATCTTCGCCTTCGAACAGCAGCGAGCCTGCAGTTACCGCAAAACCCGGCGGGAGAAGTTGCGCGATGGTTCGCCCGACCATCGATTTGCCGGCGCCGGATTCGCCGACCAGCCCGAGAATCTTTCCGGGCGCGAGATCGAAGGACAGCGCCCGGATCGCCGGGACGATATCGCCGTCGATCCGCGCGCTAACCTCGAGGTCCTTGGCCTTAAGCGCAAGCATGCTCAGCGCCCCGTTACCGCAAGCCGCACATCGAGCGTGCGCCGCAATCCGTCGCCCAAGAGATTGAACGCGGTCACCGTCAGGAAGATGGCGAAGATCGGCAGCAGCGAATTGGACGGCGATTGATAGACGTATTGCCGCGCATCCGCGATCATCTGGCCCCAGGCCGGCTGGTCGGCGCCGACGCCGAGCCCGACGAAGGACAAGATCGCTTCGACGACGACCGCAATCGCCATTTCGAGACTGACGAGCGTGATCAGGAGCGGCAGCGTCGCCGGCAGCACTTCCCGCGTGATGGTCTGCCAATGCGTGAAGCCGAGGAGGCGCGCCGCGGCGACATAATCATGCCGCCTCACGATCAACACCTCGCTGCGCAACACGCGGCAGAAACGCGTCCAATCGACGAGGACGATGGCGAGGATCACTCGATCGAGGCCGACGCCGAGCCCGACCATCAGGATCAGCGAGAGGATGACCGGCGGAAACGACATCCAGACGTCGACCAGCCGGCCGATGACCCAATCCACGGCGCCGCCGAAATAGCCGGAAATATGCGCCAAAATCGTGCCGATGATCATCGCGCCAAGCGAGGCAAACAGCGCCACGAGCATCGCGGTTCGCGCGCCATAGATCAGCCGCGAGAGCACGCAACGGCCGAGACTGTCCGTGCCCAAAGGAAAGTTCGGGTCGCCTCCGTCGGCCCAAGCCGGCGGGGTGAGGATCGACAGCAGGTTTTGTTCGCCCGGATCGTGCGGCGCGATCCAACCGGCAAAAATCGCGCAGAAAGCGATGCAAAAAACCATGCCGAGCGCGATGATGAGTCTGGGCGAGCGCAGCGCGCGGGACAGCGTTGCCATCATCGCACCCGCAATTTCGGATTGAGCACGACATAGAGACTGTCGACCGCCGTGTTGATCAAGAGCACCACGACGCAATAGGTGAGCCCGATGGCCTGGATGAGCGGCAGATCGACATTGCGCACCGCATCCACCATAAGGTTGCCCATGCCGGGATAAGAATAGATCACCTCGACCAGGAGCGTGCCGCTGAACAGGATGCCGAATTGGACGCCGGCCAAAGTGAGCGTCGGCAAGGCTGCATTCTTCAAGGCATGGCGAAGCAGAATACGGCTTTCGGAAAGGCCGCGTAGCCGCGCCTGCGCGATATAGTCTTCGTGATAGACGTCGAACAGGCTCGAACGCAAAACGCGCATGATCGCGGGAGAGAAGGCGAGCCCGAGCGCGGCGGCGGGCAGGATCAGGTGCCGGCAGGCGCTCACGAAGACATCAAAGCGCCCGGCGAGAAGCGAATCGAGCAGCAGGAAGCCGGTGATTTGCGGCTGCGGCAGGCCGGGCGCCACCGCCCCGGTGAAGGGCAAAAGGTCGAGGACAACGCCGAACACGAACAACAGAATGAGCCCCCAGAGAAATTCAGGGATCGACAGCAGCGCGATCGAGGCCAGATCGGCGATGGTCTCGAACAGGGTGTCGCGCAGGTGAAACAGCAGAAGCCCACCGCCGACGCCCAGCGCCGCAGAGATCACCATGGCCGCGACGGCGAGCTGGATCGTCGCCGGCAAGGTCGCCGCGACCAGCGATCCCGCCTCGCGGCGCAATGCGATGGAGCGGCCGAAGTCGCCATGCAGCGCGCCGCGGAGCCAGATCAGATATTGTTGCGGCAACGGCCTATCGAGGCCCATGTCCCGGCGCTTGGCCTCGATCTCGGCGATCGTCGCGTTCGGCGGCAGCGACATCGCCGCAGGATCAACCGGCAGAAGCCGCAACACGCAAAACAACAGCGCCGATACCACGAGCAGGATTGGCACGGCCGCCAACAGGCGGCGCACAATCAGCTTCAAGACGACCGCAATCATTGCGCCGCGCTCACATCACCGCGCGCAACCGCGCGCCGCATCAGCTCCATTGCAGCGTTTGCGGCAAAAGCCAGCCATTGCCGTATTTGGTATAGCCGAGGTCTTTCTTGCGGACGATCGTCAGCACGCTTTGCAGCAATGGTATGGTCGCGCCCTGCTCGACGGCGAAACGGTTGAGCTCGCGGTATCCGGCAATCCGCTCGTTGTAGTCGGCAACATTGAACAGCTTGAGCACCTTCTGGCCGACGGTTTCGTCCTTCCAGGCCGAGAACGGCAATTTCGGATTGAGGAGATAGCCGGCGAAAATCTCCGGATCCCCGGTGGCATTGTCCCAGCTGTAGAGCGTCGCCTCCGGCAATTTCGAGCCGCGATTGAGCTCGAAATATTTGGCGTATTCGATCACCTGCAGATCGGCCTCGATGCCGACCTGTTTCCACATCTGCACGATGGCGCGCGCGATGTCGTAATCGCTCGGGAACTGGCCGTTGGTCGAAGCAAGCCCGATCTTCACCGGATTGCTCGGCCCGAAATTCGACTTGGCGAGAAGCTCTTTGGCGAGCGCGGGATCGTATTTGAACGTGAAGTCGGTGAGATAGGCCGGCGTGCCGGGGGTCGCGACGACCGACAAGGGCACGGCGGCGCCGCCGTAGAACGCCCGCGACAGCGCCGCCTTGTCGATGGCGTGATGCGCCGCCAGCCGCACATTCTGATCGGCGAATGCCAGATCGGCGCGCACCTGGAGCAGGACGACGCGCGTGATCGGGTTAAGCTCTGCGGCGAATCCCGCAAGCTTTCCGAAGCGCTCCACTTCCCGCGCCGGGACATTGATCGTGCAATCGACCTCGCCGGACTGGATCGCCGCGACGCGCGCCGAAGGATCTTTGATGATCTGGATCGTGATGTGGCCGACCTTCGGCTTTGGCCCCCAATATTTGTCGTTGCGCTCGAGCACGATGCGGGAATTCAACTCGTATTCGACAAGCTTGTAGGGCCCGGTGCCGACCGGCTGCTTGAGAAAATTATCGAGGCCGCCGCTTTCGATATATTTCTTCGGCACGATATAGCTGCCGAGAAAAGCCATCCACTGCGGAGCGGTGGGGGCGGGCGAATCGAATTTCATCGTCGCCTTGGTCGGCGATTCGATCACGATGTCCTGGACCTTTTTCCAGGAATTGGCGGTGTCGAGCTTGATGCCGGATTTGATGCGTTCGAAGAACGTGTAGCGGAAATCCTCCGTGGTCATCGGATCACCGTTGTGGAACGTGACGTCGTCGCGCAGTTCAACCGCCATGCTCATGGCGTCGGGCGCAAGATTCCAGTTTTTGATCAGTTTGGGGATGAGCTTGAGCTGCGGATCCTGATCGAGCGGCTGATCGAAGACGGCCTTGAAGATCGGCTGAGCGTCCGGCGTGAAGCGCTGATTGGGATCCCAGGAGGGAATGTCGTTCGGCCAGCCGATGGTCGCAGCATCGTTGCCGGCCGCGACCGCCCGCGCAAACGGCGCAGACGCACCGATGCCCGCGGCGGTGCTTACGGCCATCTGCAAGAAAGCTCGGCGCTGCAGCTTGATAGTCATGGTGTGCTCCCGAAAAGGCCGCTCAAGGAAAACCGACATAGGTCGGGTGCGGACTATACCGCACTGGACTGCGCGAAGCGGTCGCATTTGCTGCCCACGGCCTGGGCAGCGGCGATGGCGAAGCGGCATATGCAATTCGCGGATCTCCTTGTTAGCGGGCTTTGGCGGCATCCTCGAATGCTTGCCGGTCCCAGGTCGCAGCGGTCACGCCGCGTTCGCGGAGCTTATATTTCTGCACCTTGCCGTTCTCGGTGGTCGGAAGCTCTTGCGTGAATTCGAGATAACGCGGCACCGCGAAATACGGCAGGCGTGGTTTACAGAACTCGATCAGTTCCGGTGCGGTCAGTGTCCTACCGGGGTGAACAATAATGGCTGCCATGACCTCGTCTTCCGCGAGTTGCGAGCGAACCGGGAAGGCGGCGGCATTGGCGACCGACGGATGGCTCAACAGCACTTGCTCGACCTCGAACGAAGAGATGTTCTCGCCGCGACGGCGGATCGCGTCCTTGAGCCGGTCGATGAACCGGAAATATCCGTCGGTCTCGCGGACCACGCGATCTCCGGTGTGAAGCCACAGGTTCCGCCACGCTTCGACGGTCTTGTCGGGTGCACCAAAATATCCGCTCGCGAAAGCAAACGGATCGTCTGCGCGCACGACCAATTCGCCCGGCGTGCCGTCGGCGATCTCGTTGTCCTCTTCGTCGACGACGCGCGCCTGAAAGCCGTCGAAAACCGGGCCCATGGTTCCAGCGCGTTGCTGGTCAACCGTCGCACCCAGAACGAAATTGGTTTCGGTCGAGCCCCAACCGTCGAGCAGGTGTATGCCGGTGCGTTGCGCAAAGTCAGCGTGGAACTGCCGCGGGACGCCGGGCGCCAAGGCGACGCGCGCATCATGTTCGCGCTCTTCCGCCAATACCGGGCGGGACAACAGAATCGGCACCATGGCGCCGAGCAGATAGGTCACGGTCGCACGGTGGCGCGTCAATGCGGAATAGAACCCCGACGCCGAGAATCTTTTTTCGAAGCGAACGGACCCGCCGATCAATATGGCCTGATAGAAGGTGTTCACCGCATTGGTGTGGAACAACGGCAGCGTCGTGCACAGGACGTCGTCGGTTTGCAGCTCAAGCAGCGCCGCGGTGTTCACCGCCCACCAGAAATACTGCGCATGCGGGCAGCAAACGCCTTTCGACGGCCCGGTGGTGCCGGACGTGTAGAGGATCATCGCGAGGTCGCTCGGCCGCAAAGATGTCGGCGCGATGCCTTGGCCACCGCGCGCCATAGCGGCAACCGGTATGACAGCAACTGGTATGTCTCCCATGCGGACGGCGGCGGCGTCGTCGATCGACCAGATCGCTTCGACCGACAAGGCGGAGGCATCGAGCATGGACAGATTGTCGGCATAGGCGGCTTCGATGACCAATAGCCGCGCACCCGAATTCGACAAAATGTGCTGGAGCTGGGGACCGCGCGAGGCGACGTTGATCGGCACGAGAACGGCACCGAGCCAAGCGCAGCCGAGGAAGAACGCGAAGAATTCCGCGCGGTTTGAGCAGATCAGAGCGACGCGGTCGCCGGCGCCGATACCGGCGGATTGCAGCGCTGCTGCGGCGGTAGCCGCAACACTACAGGCCTGCGCATAGGTCCATGCGACGTCGCCGATTGATACCAGAGGTTTTTCGGGAATCCGGTCGGCCTGCCGCATCAGCATCGCCGGCAGCGTCCGCTCGGCGGATAGGAAAGCCTGCGACCATTGCTTGCGCAGCGTGGATGCCGAACCCATGATGACTACTCGACCTTGCCGCCAAGATAGCTGGCGATGACGCGGGGATCGTGAATGAGGCCTGTGGCCGGCCCGCTATGAACGATGCAGCCGGTTTCCAGTACATAGCCGAAATCTGCGGTCTCAAGGGCGGCGCGGGCGTTTTGCTCGACCAGCAGGATTGAAACGCCAAGCTCGCGTAGCCCAATCACGATGCGGAAAATCTCGCGCACGATGAGCGGCGCAAGCCCAAGACTGGGCTCATCGAGCAAGAGCAGACGAGGTTTCGCCATGAGGGCGCGGCCGAGCGCGAGCATCTGCTGCTCGCCGCCGGAAAGCGTACCGGCGAGCTGGCCGCGGCGTTCGGACAGTTTCGGGAAGCGCGTATAAACGTCCTGCAAATCCCTTTGGACTGCGTTGCGGTCATGCCAACGGGTATAGGCGCCGAGGATCAGATTGTCCGCGACCGTCATTTCGCTGAACAGTTCGCGGCGCTCCGGTACGAGGCAGATGCCGCGCCGCACCCGTTCCTCCGTGCTGAGAAGAGCAAGGTCGTCCTGCTCGTAGCGGATCGTGCCCTGCGACGGCAGAAGTCCCATCAAAGCCGAGAGCAGGGTGGTTTTTCCAGCTCCGTTCGGACCGATCACCGTGACGATTTGGCCGGTCTGCATTTCCAGCGACACGCCGCTCACGGCTTCCACCTTGCCGTAGCTGACATGCACATCTTTGACCGAGAGCAGCGTCGTCATGCGACACCACCCAGATACGCCTCCTGCACGCGCGCATCGGCGCGGATCGCTGCCGGCAGTCCTTCGGCAAGCTTTACACCGAAATCCATCACCACGATCCGGTCGACCAGATTCATGACGAATTCCATGTCGTGCTCGACGAGGATGATCGTCATTCCCTGTCCGCGCAGCTCGCGAAGAAGATCGGACAGGGTCTGCTTTTCGAGCCGGCGCAGTCCGGCTGCGGGTTCGTCCAGCACGAGGAGGACGGGATCGGCGGCGAGAGCGCGCGCGACTTCGAGAAGGCGCTGTTGTCCGAGTGGCAGGTTTCCGGCGAGCGCGCCATGCCGGTCGCCGAGACCGACGCGGCGCAGCTGCTGCAACGCTTCGAATCGGGCGGCTCGTTCCTCGTTGCGCTCCAGCCGCAACGCTCCGGCCAAAAACCCCGCCCGCGTGCGTGAATAGATGCCGAGCAGGACGTTATCGAGCAACGACATGTTGGGACGCAATTTGACGTGCTGAAACGTGCGCGCCATGCCTTGGGCGGCGATCTGTCG
>DASQRX010000062.1:0-22154 GCA_035642635.1 Xanthobacteraceae bacterium | reverse complement strand
ACCGCATCTTCAAATCCTTCGACGATATCGTCGATCACTGCTGCTACGCCTGGAACACCCTCATCGACCAGCCATGGAAGATCATGTCCATCGCACTGCGCGATTGGGCTTCAATCAGTCAGTCATTTTGAGGATTGGTATAAGATTCCAAATAAGTTATTTCGCAACATCCTACCGATGTCTGCTTTACCCCCGAAAGCGTACATGTCCCCACGCAATTATGAACACGCACCCTAGTCGTGCTCACTGTGAGTTCTCACTGTGAGTTCTTCCAGGTTTGACCCTGAGCGACCATGCGGCCTACGCGCGGCGTGCCGCGTCTCACCACCAGTGCTGTTGCATCGGTTGATGGTATTGGCCCGCGCGCGGACGCGTGTTGGCAGGTTGGGAGTTCCAATTGCGCTGGAAAAAGAAGCCGAAGCCGTCGTTGCCCCAGTCGTTGCCGCTCGCAACGGGGACATCGACCGTAGGCCGGCGCATCAAGAAGCCGCCTTGGGGCTGGTTGTTGAGCACCGCGACGAACTCGGTGCGATAGTTGGTCTCGCGGCTCAGCGGCTCGTCCGAGACAATGATCGAGGATCGCGGCAATGCAGTCGGCGCGATGCGATCAAGCACATCCTTTGGGATGGTGATGCGGTCGAGCGCGTCCTTGGCGTCGTCCCCGTTGTCGATCGTGACCGCGGTCCAGCGCAGGCCCGCGTCGTTGCGCGCCATGGCCGTGAACACATGGGTGCCGATCGGTTTGTCGGGATTGCGGATCGTGACCGGAACCTCAATGCTCGCATCGAACACCTCGCCCCCGTCCAGCCACGGCTTATGCGTGTTGCGCCGCACGTAAAGCTTCTGCGTCGCGCGGCTAATGTAAACCGAGACCGGCTCGAGCGCGAGCTTCGCCTCGCTTGCCGCCTTGGCGGCAGCAGCCTTCTTGGTCTCGGCCGCCTTGGCGGCGTCGTTCGCGGCGGCCGCGGCGTCGAGCTTCGACTTCGCATAGGCCTTGGTGCTGTCGAGCTGCGTCCCCGCTTCCGCGGCCTTGGCGGCCGCCTTCTGCTTCAGCTCCTCGGCCCGCGCCTTGGCTTGGTCCGTTTTTGCGGCAGCGAGCGCCTTGTCGGCGAACGCGAGCTCTGCGTCGGCGCGGGGCTTGAGCCATTCCAGCTTGCGCAGCGACGCCGTGAGCGATGCTGCCTCGCGTGCCGCTGTCGCGGCGGCTTTCTTCGCCTCGTCGGCCGTTTTGGCGGCCTCCGCGGCCTCGCGAGCGAGCGTCTCGGCACGCGCCGGAGCAGCCGCGACGGCCTCCGCGTTCGGCACTAATAGCGCCGGGTGGGAAAACTCGACCGGAGCCGCGTCGTTCGGCGAGATCATCACCCGCATCCCGATCCACGTCTTGTCGAACAGCTTCTCCGCAAAGTCGTAGGGCATCCGCACGCAGCCGTGCGAGGCTGCATACCCGGGCAGTGGGCCGCCGTGCAGCGCGATGCCGTTCCAGGTGATGCGCTGCATGTTCGGCATCCAGGCATCATCATAGAGGGTCGAGTAGTGATCCTTGTTCTTCTCGATCACAGCGAAGACCCCGGCCGGCGTCTCGCGTCCCGTAATGCCGGTCGACACCGGCGCGCGCAGGATCCATCCGTCGGCGTCGTAGAAAGTGACCTGCTGGCTCCTGATCGACACGATCGCCATGATCGGCTCGCCTGCCTCGCGCGGCGCCGTCGCCTCGGTGGTTGGCGCGGGTCGCGCCTGTCCCGCCGCGGCGTCGGCGGTCAGCGCCGCCAGTGCAGCCATCGCCGCGAGCGTCACAATGGCGGGAACACCCCAACGCTGCGTCGCCACGGTGGATTGCACCGTCATGAATCGATTTACCAATGCCATGTCCCGGTTGAAAGGCCTGTCCTTGCGTCGATCAAGATCCGGCACGTGCATCCGCCTTCCATGTTCGGCTCCGTCGAGGCGTGACCGCTTTATCTGGTCCGCTTGTACCACAAACAGACATAAGCTGACTCATTCGATCACCTCGTCGGCGGCGCTGATGCTCTACCGTCAACGAAGCGCCGTCCTACTATGAAACGAATAAGTCTGTAGACATCATCGCTGCACAATGACCGTCGCGCCGATCTTGGCACGGTTGTACAGGTCGATGACGTCATCGTTGGACATACGAATGCAGCCTGAAGACACGCCGCCTCCCAGCTTCCAAGGCTCGTTGGTCCCGTGGATGCGGTATAGCGTGTCACCGAGATAGAGCGCGCGCGCACCTAACGGATTATCTGTACCCCCTGTTTTGTGACGGGGCAGATTCGGAAACCGCTGCAGTTCGCCTGGCGTGGGCGTCCAGTCCGGCCATTCGCGTTTGGCAGCGATTGTGCTGACGCCCGACCAAGCATAGCCCTCCATTCCAACCGCAATGCCGTAGCGAATTGCCTTGCCGCCGCCGAGCACGTAGTAGAGTCGCCGTTGGCTGGCGTTGACGACGATGGTTCCTGCAATGCGCGCGGTGGGATAATCCACCACTTCGCGCGGAATAATGCCATAAACTACGCCAAAGGGAGTCTGAAGCGACCACACCTGGCCAGAATTCTGCGAAAAGAACGGCGCACTATTCGCACCACAGATGCCGACCAATGTACTGGCGATAATTGTAGATAGTGGGCCAACCGTTCTCACGAGGCTTCAACTCCGCGCTTGTAGGGCAAGGGCTTAGTGGACCGAGGGATCATAACAGGCGATCTTCGTCGCTGCTGTTACCGCTGCGCCACACTGGAAGGAAAACCGGACTGGGGGAATTAATTGACCAAAGACCTCCGACAGGTCCGGTTGGGTCATAAGCAGACATTTCGCTGAGTTTGATTAATGTCCGCTTTACCCCTTTGAGAACGTTTCGGGCACAGGCGTTCGCAAAAATGGTAGCAAAAGAGTGGCAAGCGGGTGATTAGCTGGAAGCGCACGATGCTGGCTGTAACACTTATTTGGCAGGCGTAGGTCTAGGTTCTTTACATGGTACTCGGCACGACTGATTGGGTAGTGTTCTTTATCTTTGGTGTCAGTGCTCTAGTGGGCACTTTCGGCAGGAGGCTCGTGCGTATCGCAGGCCTCGTCGTGATGCCTTTTGCATTCGCTGGACTAGTTCTAAGCCTAAACCATCATGAGAGCGCCCAAGGCCAACGACCAATTACCAACAATGCCCCGAGTATCAACGCTAACAACCAAAGCAGCCAAGGACCAATTACCAGTGTCAATGCTAACCACCAAAGCGGTGGCACTAATACTCTTAATATCATCGGACCATTGCTTTTCGATGCGACAATTGGGGATCAACTGGCGAGCAAGCTACCGACCGGGAAATCTATTGAGATTATGGCTGTTGGGTCTCGAACGGATTGGAATATCGCGAACCAATATGCCCAATATCTAAAGGCTAAAGGCTTTGATGTATCGTTTTCGCGCAGTAGCGAAGTAATTCCGCCTCCCGATCACAAGATTACCATACGTGATGACCCGACCACATCACCGATACTTGTGATCATCGCCCCGAATGCTGTTTAGGAATTTTGGATTCAACAGCGCGCTGGATTGGCCCCAATTCATGTCGCAGTCCTGGCAGCCCGAGGGCAGAGACAATCGTACATGACGATCCCTACACGATTGGCGGTGCCATCGCCGACCATAAGCTCGTTCATTGGCACTCGTCATGGCAAATCCATCTCTGATCGAACCATCGCCGACCGCGCAAATACGGTCAAGCAATCCAGCAGCAGTTGGATTTTGCATGAGGCGTGACCGCTGTGAATTTCCCCGCATTCGATCGAGGAAATACTCCAGGACATACTACGACGGGAGCACTGATTGAAAAACCGAAGCTCGGTCTGGAAATTCCTGTGAGATATGCCGACTTTGATGATTTTTGGGATTCGAATACTGTACCTGTTGGGCCGCAGGGCAAAGTGATTGCCGGTATGTCGCCGGATGCGCGCGAGCAACTCCGCGTGCGACTACGCGAACACCTGCCTGCTACTTCCGATGGACCTATCGTCTACGAATCATTCGCAAACGCCGTGAAGGGCCGAGTACCCGGATAACGCCATTAACCGGCGAGGTTGCGGCCAGAGATAAAACTAGAATTTGCAATCGCTTGGTTGATCTCTGGAGCCGGCGCCTGGTAGGAGGAGAGAGTTGGTTTGCAGTTTCACTCCCTCCATCAGGGTGTTTCTTATTCAAACGCCGTCCGGTGCCGCGGTGAGGAGGGGCACACTTTCAGCAATTTTGCCCCGTCGCCATCAGCGAGGGGGAAGTTGTAACCTCGAGTTGCGACTCAAACCGCGACGCAGATTGGAAACTGTCGGTGGTTTCGGGCCCCCGCAACCAAATTCAAAAAGGGCCCCTCTCGGCGCCCTTTTGCGTTCCGGGGGTTTTAGGGATCTAAACTTCTGCCACGGGTGAGGCAGATCCACGCTCCGGCCAAGGAGCCGGGGCCACACTTGAACAGCCACTTGGGCGGGCTGCGAGGCGCTGCCGTACATCCGGGCGCGCGCCCCGCTCCCCCACGCCAGCAGCACATGCCGCTCGCAGCGGAAATAGAGATGTCTTACCGACCAGCCGGAATCGCCGTCACCAAACGCGCCGGTGCCGGCGATTTCAGTTGGATTAGAAATGCAATCGCGGCCTGGCGAGCATTGCCATGGTCGTAGCGCGCGTCGCTGTGGGTCAGTGTGCCGTTATTGCCGATCTCGAACAGATAGGTTTCGCCGGTTCGGCGGCAGCGCACGAAAACATTCGGATACTCGTAGCCAGTGACTTCAAACATGCTGTCATCCGTCGCGGTTCGCTATTGAGCTAATTACGAACCTTGAAGATTAACGGAGTCTTAATTGATGCCGTGCTGCGTATAAATCGGGATGTGACGCTGTTAAGGCCGCGCCTGGATTGGTTCCACAGCCTGTCATTTGATATTGCGCGTGCTCTCTTGACCGCTCAAAGTTCCCTTTTGGCAGCGGGGACTCACAGCGTGGCGTCAATTCTTCCCTTTATCCGTCCTGGAGCCGATTTCGATGACGAGGCAACGCGCATCATGGGCGAGGCTTTTGACGCGGCCTGCAAGGAGATCCACGACGCCGCACCCCTTGATATTGTCCATGAGGCCATGGCAAAGCGCATCATCGAGGCAGCGCGCAAGGGCGAACGCGATCCGATCCGGCTGCGTGATATTGCCTTGGCGGCCTTAGGAATCGGCGGACCGCATCGGTAAGCATTATCGAATCAGAAAGCGCGCGGAATCGCAAAGCGCGTACAGTCACACAGCGCGTGATCGTCGGCGACGCGGCGGCCGTTATGCCGTCACTGGGAAAAAATGGGTGATGACCGCCAGCACGGCGAGAAGAAACAGCCCGATGCCGAAGCTCCAGCCGATTAGCTTTTTCTCGATCGGCAACAGCGGCTCGTCCGTTACGGTGCTTAGCTCGTCGTGCAGTTCAGAATGGGTGAAATCAGACATGGCTGGTCTTTGCGGTTAGTTCTTGCCGGTTAGTTTTTGCGGTGGAAACGGCAATCTTCCAGCTTGGCTGTAAATCCCGCACCACCTGATCTGACGTTGATGTCATCATCGCCAGGCGAAAAGTCAACAAAACCAACAAAATAAGAAAGTCTCGATTGCGCAATGCCGCTCGCGGCGAATGAATTTGCCAGTAACCCGTCGATCAAGAGAACAAATCATTTTAGCGATAGCCTACGCCACTTGCGGACTGAGCCGACCGGTTTCGCGCTGCGCGCGATAGGTGCCATGCGCCACCGTCCTTCACCAATTCGCCGGTCGCAGCACGACGAGACAGTCGCAATTGCGCACCGTCGACAGCCAGCGCGTGGGCGGTCACGGCTATCTTTTTTGTTGCACCGCACCCTTGGACTTTTTGCGCGCGGAATCACGGCGGTTGCGGCCATTAGCCACGCTCCAAAGAGTTGCATGACAAACTGGTAAAAATGTTCTCGATATTCTAAAGTTTGTTCCGAGAACAAAAAATTGCTCTTGAGGGGAAACGCGATGACACTTGCATCCACCACGGCTGTTCGCTCCCAAGCCGCGGCAACGCCGGCGACCCGCTGGGGCTATCTCGCGGTTTGCGTCATCTGCATGGTGATGATCGCCAATCTGCAATATGGCTGGACGCTGTTCGTCAATCCGATCAACAAGGCGCAAGGCTGGTCGATCGCCTCGATCCAGTTTGCTTTCGCGATTTTCATTGCGCTTGAAACCTGGCTCACGCCAATCCAGGGCTGGATCGTCGACGTTTTAGGTCCGCAGCGCGGCCCGAAGTTCATGGTCGCATTCGGCGGCATCATGGTCGCTGCCGGCTGGGTTATTAACTCCTATGCCACATCGCTGACCACGCTCTATCTCGGCGCGATCATCTCCGGCATCGGCGGCGGCGCCGTTTACGCGACCTGCGTCGGCATGGCGGTCAAATGGTTCCCCGACCGGCGCGGATTGGCCGTCGGCCTCACCGCGGCGGGCTATGGCGCGGGCGCGGCTCTCACCGTCATCCCGATCCAGTATGTGATCGCCAACTACGGTTACAACGCAGCCTTTCTCTGGTTCGGCATCATCCAGGGCGGCGTTGTCTTCGTGCTTGCCTTGCTGCTGCGCGGGCCAGAGACGGGTGAAATGTCTGCCGCTCCTGCACCAAAAGTCGCGCAGTCGGCGCGCAGCTACTCGCCGCGGGAGGTGCTGCTGTCGCCGGTGTTCTGGCTGCTCTACGTTATGTTTGTGATGGTGTCGGCCTCGGGCCTGATGGCGACCGCGCAGATCGCCCCGATCGCCGCTGACTTCAACGTCGGCAACCAGATCGTGTTCTGGGGCGCGACCACGCTGACGGCGGCGCTGATCATCGACAATCTCGCCAATGGCGCGGCCCGTCCGTTGTTCGGATGGATCTCGGACAATATCGGACGCGAAGCCACGATGGCGATCGCCTTCGGGCTGGGCGGCGTGTCCTACTGGCTGTTGGGTTCGGCCGGCACCGCGCCGTGGGCCTTCGTCCTGTTCGCTGCCCTGATCTTCCTGACCTGGGGCGAGATTTTCAGCCTGTTTCCGTCGACCTGCACCGATACGTTCGGGACGAAATTCGCCACGGTGAATTTGAGCCTGCTCTACACCGCCAAAGGCACGTCGGCCTTCCTGGTGCCAGTCGCCAATCTGATCAAGGCCTCGACCGGCAGCTGGCATATCGTGTTCGCGGTCACCGCGCTGATGAACTTCATCGTGGTCGGGCTGGCGCTGTTCGTGCTCAAGCCGCTGCGGCGGAAAGCCATGCAGCAAGGCTGAGATCGCGACATTTCGGATCGGAATGAGGGGCGCCGGAGCAATCCCGCGCCCCAATTTCGTTGCGTAAAATCAGCCATTTTGGCTCTGGCATAATGTATTACAGTGCGCTATGGGTGCTGCCCGGAACGCGGCCCGAAGACCTTACAAAGATCGCGTCCGGGCAAGGGTTGGAAATTGTCTTTGTTGCGAGCGTCTCCGATGTCATCTGGTACTCATCGATTGTTCGCGGCCAAAAGCGCCGCCGCCGTGGGCGATGTCGCCATAGAAGATTTGGCTTCAACGGTGCGGCCGCGGCTTGCGCCGTTCGACACCTCCTTCAGCTTCAAGAACAAGGCCTATGTGGCGCTCAAATCGGTGATCGTCGGCATGGACGTCTATGGCAGTCCGACCGAAATCCGGCTCGACGAGCGCAGCCTCGCCGAAGAGTTCGGCATCAGCCGCACGCCCGTGCGCGAGGCCATGGCGCAGCTCGAGCGCGAGGGCTTTATCCGCTCGGTGCCGCGGCGCGGCGTCTATGTGGTGCGCAAGAAGAAGCGCGAGGTGATCGAGATGATCACTGCCTGGGCCGCGCTCGAGAGCATGGCGGCGCGCCTTGTCACCAAAAACGCCAGCGCCGAGGAGATCGCGTCACTGCGCCAAATGTTCGCCACGTTCGAGAACGGCCGGGTGCGCGCCCATCTCGACGAATATTCCGAAGTCAATATCGAGTTTCACCAGGCGCTGATCCGCTTGAGCCGCAACAGCGTGCTGGTGCAGCTTGCCGAGAATCTGTTCACCCATATGCGGATGATCCGGCGGAAGACGATCGGCGAAAAAGATCGCGCCGACCGTTCGATCCGCGATCACATGCACATCATCGAAGCGCTCGAAGCCCGCGACACCGTGCGCGCCGAGACCTTGGTGCGCGATCACGCGCTGGGTCTCGCCGAGCACGTCGAGAAATACGCGGATTATCTGGACTGAGAGATGGCCGCGATGGCGCACTTCTTCCTCAAATTGATCGCGGCGCGGCCGACTTTCGCGATGGACATGAATGCCGAAGAGAAAGCGATGATGGCGGAGCACGTGGCCTACTGGAAGGCGAAGCTCGACAGCGGTCAGGTCGTGGTATTCGGCCCGGTGTTCGATCCCAAAGGTTCATACGGCATGGGTGTCGTAGCGGTGCCGGACGAGGCCGCGGCGCGCGCCTTTGCCGACGGCGATCCGGCGATCAAATCGAAGCGCGGCTTTGTCTGCGAAATCCATCCGATGCGCGCGGTGACGCGCGAAACCACAACCGCTCCATAAGGGAGAAACCCCATGGCTAATGTAATGGCTGACGCAGCAGTAAAGACGAAGCCCGAATCCGCGGATGCGCCGGAGCGGGAGCTAACCGACGGCTTTCATCTCGTCATCGATGCGCTCAAGCTCAACGGCATTAAATCGATCTACAATGTGCCCGGCATCCCGATCACCGACTTGGGCCGCATGGCGCAGGGTGCGGGGCTGCGCGTCATTTCGTTCCGCCACGAGCAGAACGCCGGCAACGCCGCCGCCATCGCCGGCTTCCTGACCAAACAGCCCGGCATCTGCCTCACTGTGTCGGCGCCCGGCTTTCTCAACGGGCTGACCGCGCTGGCGCATGCAACGACCAATTGCTTTCCGATGATTCTGATCTCGGGTTCGTCCGAGCGCGAGGTCGTTGACTTGCAGCAGGGCGACTACGAAGAAATGGACCAGCTGGCGATCGCAAAGCCGCTGTGCAAGGCGGCGTTCCGCGTGATGCACGCCGCCGACATCGGCATCGGCGTGGCGCGCGCGATCCGCGCCGCCGTCTCCGGCCGTCCCGGCGGCGTCTATCTCGATCTGCCGGCGAAGCTGTTCTCGCAGGTGATGGATGCCGAGGCCGGCAGGAAGTCGCTGGTCAAGGTCATCGATCCGGCACCGGCGCAGATTCCAGCACCCGTTGCCGTCAAGCGCGCGCTTGATGTGCTCAAAAGCGCCAAGCGTCCGTTGATCATTCTCGGCAAAGGCGCGGCCTACGCGCAGGCCGATGATGCGATCCGCGCGCTGGTCGAAAACAGCGGCGCTCCGTTCCTGCCGATGAGCATGGCCAAGGGTCTCCTGCCCGACACCCATCCGCAATGCGCCGGCGCGGCGCGCTCGACCGCGCTGAAGGACGCCGACGTTGTCATGCTGATCGGCGCTCGTCTCAACTGGCTGCTCTCGCACGGCAAGGGCAAGAGCTGGGGCGAGCCTCATTCCAAGAAGTTCATCCAGATCGACATCGAGCCGAAGGAGATGGACTCCAATGTCGAGGTCGCGGCTCCGGTGGTCGGCGATATCGGCTCCTGCGTGGCGGCGCTGCTCGAGGGCATGGACCCTAAATCGGGCGCGAAGTGGCCGGCGGCGCCGGCCGACTGGGTCGGCATGGTGAATGCGAAGAAAGAAGAGAACATTGCCAAGATGGCGCCGCGGCTGATGAACAACAATTCGCCGATGGACTATCACGGCGCGCTCGGCGTGCTGCGCACCATCGTCAAAGAGCGTCCGGATGCCATCTTGGTCAACGAGGGCGCCAACGCGCTCGACCTCACGCGCGGCGTCATCGACATGTATCAGCCGCGCAAGCGGCTCGACGTCGGCACCTGGGGCGTCATGGGCGTCGGCATGGGCTATGCGATCGCCGCTGCCATCGAGACGGGTAAACCCGTGCTTGCAATCGAAGGCGACAGCGCCTTCGGTTTCTCCGGCATGGAAGTGGAAACGATCTGCCGCTACAAGCTGCCGGTCTGCATCGTCATCTTCAACAATGACGGCATCTATCGCGGCACCGACGTCAATCGCAGCGGCAGCTCCGATCCGGCCACCACGGTCTTTGTCAAAGGCGCGCGCTACGACAAGATGATGGACGCCTTCGGCGGCGTAGGCGTCAATGCGACCTCACCGGACGAGCTGAAGCGCGCCGTGAACGAGGCCATGGACTCGGGCAAACCGACGCTGATCAACGCGGTGATCGATCCGGCGGCCGGCAGCGAGAGCGGCCGTATCGGCAATCTCAATCCGCAAAGCGTGCTGAAGAAGAAATAAGGAGAGGAAGCAATGGCAAGGCGCAAAAAAGCGACGAAGAAAGTTGCGAAAGCAAAATCTAGAACCGCAGTGAAGAAGTCCGCGAAAAGAGTCGTGAAGCTCGCGCCCAAGAAGCCGATGGCGAAATTGCGGATGATTAAAGCTCATAATGGCAATGGCCTGCCCCGCCCGAGTTCAAAAGCTTGGGGCCAAGCCGGCAGGGCGCTTGAAGGCGTCAAAATCCTCGACTTCACGCACGTGCAGTCAGGCCCGACCTGCACGCAGCTGCTCGCCTATATGGGCGCCGACGTGATCAAGGTCGAACGTCCCGGCATCGGCGACATTACGCGCGGCCAGCTGCGCGACGTGAAGGGGCAAGACAGTCTCTATTTCACGATGCTCAATGGCTCAAAGCGCTCGATCACCATCGATTCCAAGCACCCCAAGGGCAAGGAAATCCTCGACCGGCTGGTGAAGGAATGCGACGCGCTGGTCGAGAACTTTGCGCCGGGCGCGCTCGACCGCATGGGGCTCACCTTCGAACACATCCACAAGCTCAATCCGCGCATGATCGTCGCCTCGGTGAAGGGATTTGGTCCGGGTCCCTACGAGGACTGCAAGGTCTACGAGAACGTGGCGCAATGCGCCGGCGGCGCGGCGTCGACCACCGGCTTCCGCGACGGACCGCCGCTGGTCACCGGCGCGCAGATCGGCGATTCCGGCACCGGCTTGCATCTCGCGCTCGGCATCGTCAGCGCGCTCTATCAGCGCATCCGCACCGGCCGCGGCCAGAAAGTGCTGTGCGCCATGCAGGACGGGGTGCTCAATCTGGCGCGGGTGAAATTGCGCGACCAGCAGCGTCTGGCGCACGGCCCGCTCACCGAATACAGCCAATACGGCGAGGGCGTTCCATTCGGCAAAGCGACGCCGCGCGCAGGCAACGATTCCGGCGGCGGCCAGCCGGGCTGGATCGTCAAGTGCAAGGGCTTCGAGACCGATCCCGACGCCTACATTTATTTCATTACCCAAGCGCCGGTATGGACTGCGATCTGCGATCTGATCGGCAAGCCGGAATGGAAAACCGATCCGGATTACGCAACCCTGCCGGCGCGGCTGCCGCGGCTGCGGCATATCTTCGACACGGTCGAAGCGTGGACCAAGACCATGACCAAATTCGAGGTCATGGACATCTGCAACAAGCACGACATTCCGGTCGGGCCGATCCTGTCGATGAAAGAGATCGCCGAAGAATCTTCGCTGCGTGAGACCGGCACCGTGGTCGAGGTCGATCATCCGGGCCGCGGCAAGTATCTGACCGTCGGCAATCCGATCAAATTGTCGGACTCGCCCGCCGACGTGCGTCGCTCGCCGCTTCTCGGCGAACACACCGACGAAATTTTGCGCAAGGTGCTCGGCTATTCCGACAAAGAAGTCGCCGAGATCAAAATGTCCGGTGCGATCACTGCGCCGGAAAAGCCGGCTAAGGCGGAGGCGGCGTAAAGGGGCAGGACCGCTCGTCCCCGCGAAAGCGGGGACCCAGGCGGCCTCGTCATATCTTCTGGATGCCCGTTTTTGCGGGCATGAGCGGAGTTTGAGGGAGTCGATATGCGTATTGTTGTTCACGGGCAGCAGGCGTTCGGCAAGGCGGTGCTCGAAGCGCTGCTCAGGCGCGGCGACGAGGTCGTAGCGGTCTACGCGGCGCCGGAAAAGCCGGGCGCCAAGGTCGATCCGCTGAAGGAAGCGGCGCTGGCCGCAAAGCTTCCAGTCTATCAGCCGGACTCCTACAAGACGACCGAAGTGTGGGAAGCGTTCAAAGCGCTCAAGCCCGATCTGCAGGTCATGGCTTTCGTCACGCTGTTCGTGCCGGAAGAATTCCTGAACATTCCGACCCACGGCTCGATTCAATATCATCCCTCGCTGTTGCCGACCTATCGGGGCGCCAGCGCCATCAATTGGCCAATCATCAAAGGCGAGACCGAGACCGGCCTATCGATCTTCTGGCCCGACAATGGCCTCGATACCGGTGACGTGCTCATTCAAAAGAAAACGCTGATCGGGCCGAACGACACGCTCGGAACCGTCTATTTCGACCGGCTGTTTCCGATGGGCGTCGACGCCATGCTTGAATCCGTGGATCTCGTGAAGGCCGGCAAGGCGCCGCGCATCAAACAAGATGAGGCGAAGGCCACCTACGAAGGCCGCTGCGGCCCGGACAACGCCAAGATCGACTGGGGCAAGCCGTGGGAGCAGATCGACCGCCTGATCCGCGGCTGCAATCCGGCGCCCGGCGCCTGGTGTACGCTCGACGGCAAACAACTGAAGATTTTCGACGCCAAGCCGCTGCCGGCGAAAGACCCCAAAGGGATCGCCGGCAAGGTCGGTGAAATTGTTGCGGTCGAAGCGGACGGCTTCACCGTGGTCTGCGCCGACGGGCGCTTCAAAGTGTCTCGCGTGCAGCCCACCGACGGCAAGAAGATCGAAGCCGGCGAGTGGGCGAAGTCCGCCAATCTTGCGCTTAAGGCCAGATTCACATGAGCCTCTCCCGGCCATGACGAACTGAAAACTCCACGCCACTGCCGGGTTTTCTTTCAAGCAACGGATCCTCAAAAAATGCCCGCCTCGCAACATCAATCGCCGAAATCCGATATCGAAATCTCGCAGGCCGCCAAAAAGCGGCTCATTCTTGACATCGCGCGCGAACGGCTCGGCATAGCGCCGGAAAATCTCGAGCCCTACGGCCATTACAAGGCCAAGGTGTCGATGGATTACGTCAAGTCGCTGCAAGCAAAGCCGAACGGCAAGCTGATCCTGGTCTCCGCCATCACGCCGACGCCGGCCGGCGAGGGCAAAACGACGACCACGGTCGGCCTCACCGACGCGCTCAATTATATCGGCAAGAAGGCGATGCTCTGCCTGCGCGAGCCGTCGCTCGGGCCGTCATTCGGCGTCAAGGGCGGCGCCGCCGGCGGCGGCTATGCGCAAGTCGTGCCGATGGAGGACATCAATCTCCACTTCACCGGAGATTTCCACGCCATCACCTCGGCGAACAATCTCCTCGCCGCCCTTCTCGACAATCACATCTATTGGGGTAACGCGCTCGGCATCGACGAGCGCCGTGTCGCCTGGCGCCGCGTGCTCGACATGAACGATCGCGCGCTGCGCTCGATCGTGTCCTCGCTCGGCGGCGTCGCCAATGGATTCCCCCGCGAAGACGGTTTTGACATCACGGTGGCGTCGGAAGTCATGGCGATCTTCTGCCTGGCGCGCGATCTCGAGGACCTCAAGAAGCGTCTCGGCAATATCGTCGTCGGCTATACCCGGGACCGCAAGCCGATCCGCGCCAGTGACCTCAAGGCGCATGGCGCCATGACGGTGCTGCTCAAGGAGGCGCTGGCGCCGAACCTGGTGCAGACGCTCGAAGGCACGCCGGCCTTCATTCATGGCGGCCCGTTCGCCAATATCGCGCACGGCTGCAACTCGGTGCTGGCGACCACGACGGCACTGAAGCTTGCCGATTACGTCATCACCGAAGCCGGGTTCGGCGCCGATCTCGGCGGCGAAAAGTTCATGGACATCAAGTGCCGCAAGGCCGGCATCGAGCCGTCTTGCGCGGTGCTGGTCGCCACCATCCGGGCGCTGAAGATGCACGGTGGCGTCAAGAAGGAAGACCTCAAGACCGAAAACCTCAAGGCGCTCGAAGCCGGCATGAGCAATCTCAAGCGCCATGTCGAGAACGTGCAGAAATTCGGCATCGTGCCGGTGATCTCGATCAACCGCTTCTCCGCCGACACCGAAGCCGAGATCAAACTGGTCGAAGAGACCTGCAAGTCGCTCGGGGTGAAGGCGCTGATGGCCGATCATTGGGCGATGGGCGGCGAGGGCGCGGCCAATGTGGCCAAGGCCGTTGTTGAGGTCGCCGAGAGCGGCAAGAGCAAGCTGAAATTCCTCTATCCGGACGACATACCGCTTCTGGAAAAGATCCGCACCATCGCCAAGGAAATCTACCGCGCCAAGGATATTTCCGCGGACAAGCCGGTGCGCGATCAGCTCGCCAATTTCGAAGCCATGGGCTATGGCAAATTCCCGATCTGCGTCGCCAAGACGCAGTTCAGCTTCTCGACCAATCCAGACCTGAAGGGCGCGCCGGCAGATCACATCATTAATGTGCGCGATGTGCGGCTGTCGGCGGGCGCCGAATTCGTGGTGGCGATCTGCGGAGAGATCATGACCATGCCGGGCCTGCCCAGAGTGCCGGCGGCGGACGTGATCGACGTCGGACCGGACGGCAAGATCGTCGGGCTGTTCTAGCGCGTGGGCGCTTGATCGAAGCGATCGACGCCTTAGATTTTTAACGGAGCATGATCTTTCCGGTAAGACGCTTTCGCCTTTCCGGATCACGCTTGAAACCTGGAGGAGACAACGATGCTTAAATTCTATTACAGCGGCGCGCCGAATCCGACCAAAGTGGCGCTATTTCTCGAAGAAGCGGGCCTGCCCTACGAAGCCATTCCGGTCGATACCCGCAAGGGCGACCAGCACAAGGCGGAATTTCTCGCCATCAATCCGAACGCGAAGGTGCCCGCCATCGTCGACGGCGATGTCACCGTATTCGACAGTAGCGCGATCCTGCTCTATCTCGCCGAAAAGACCGGCAAGTTCCTGCCGGCCAAGACCGACAAAGCGCGCGGCGAGCTGTTGTCGTGGATGTTCTTTGTTTCATCCGGCGTCGGTCCCTATTTCGGCCAGTCAGTACATTTCCGCAATTACGCCCCGGAAAAGCTGCCCTACGCCGTCAACCGCTACGTCTTCGAGGCGCAGCGTCATGCCGGCATTCTCGATGCGCGGCTGGCCAAGCAGAAATACATGCTCGGCGACACTTATACGATCGTCGACATGAATGTCTGGGGCTGGGGCCGCATGCTGCCGATCGTGCTCGGCGAGGGCGCCTTCGATAAGTTCAAGAACTTAAAGCGCCTGGTCGATGAGGTCGGCGCGCGCCCGGCCGCGCAGAAGGCCGCCACGCTTAAGGACCGCCACAAGTTCAAGACCGAGATGGACCAGGAATCGCTCTACGCGATGTTCCCGCATTTGAAGGAAAAGGTCGCGTAATCGCCCAAGGAATCGCGCCAAAGAGCGAGTGCGAATTTGAGTGGAGGGCCGGTCTTGGACGCCAGCAGCGTCGGACCGGCCCTCGGCGTTTTTGGTTACCAAAAGATTTTCGTCTTGCCCGCGGGGCCGAAAACCGGCCGTTCCGCGCCGGATATCGATAAAATTTTTGTCTCTTTCATCGTGCTTATGGATGCGGATCTTTGCACTTTCGCGCTAGGTGGATTGGTGTTCCGCGATCTTCATCCCGTTGGAGGACGGGAAGCGGGACCTAGAAACAGGTCAATTGGAATGCACCCATGTCTCATGCCGCCGCCTTTAGGATCGTTTCGCCACTGGAAAATCTCGCAGATAATCCCGGTCCCGCCCCAAGCCAGTCGCTGATCGACGAGCTCAACGAAGCGGTCTTGTCGGGTGGCGATGCGCAGCGCTTGCGCATTCTCGAGCGCATTACCGATCTGTTCGCGGCCGGCTCGCGCGGCTATACGAGCGATCAGATCGCGCTGTTCGATGACGTGCTGCAGGAGCTTGCCGCCGAAATCGAAGTGCAGGCGCGCGCCAGGCTCGCGCAGCGGCTGGCGCATATCGACAATAGCCCCCCTGGCATTGTCCGCTGGCTCGCGTTCGACGACGCCATCGTGGTCGCCGAGCCGGTGCTGAAATATTCGCGACAGCTCAGCGATGCCGACCTCGCCGAGAATGCCAAAACCAAGAGCCAGGAACATATGCTCGCGATCGCTCAGCGCCTGAAGCTGAGTGAGGCGGTCACCGATGTCCTGGTCGATCGCGGCGACCGCCGTGTCGTCGACAAGGTCGTCAAGAATAAAGGCGCGCGCATTTCGCTGAGCGGCTACGAGAAGCTCACGCACAAGGCGCGCCGCGATCGCCGGCTGACGCTGGCATTGAGCCGCCGCAGCGATCTGCCGCGGCAATATTTCCTCAAACTGCTCGAGACGGCTTCAGCCTCGGTGCGCGCCAAAATGGAGCGCGACAACCCGGAGGCGGCGGCCGATATCCGCGGTACGATCGACGAAGTCGCCACCGGCATCCAGCAGGAAGTCCGCGAGGCGTCACGCCGCTACGCCAATGCCGAGCGCGATGCGACGCGTCGCGCGAACGTCAAGCCGTTCACCGAAGCCAACGTCCACGCCCCGGCGCGCAAGCAGGAATTCGCCCGGACGGCGATTGCGCTGTCGAAATTGTGCCGGTTTCCGGTCGATGCGGTCGAACGCGCGCCGCTCGATAAGGGCGAAGACATGATCCTCGTGCTTGCCAAGGCGGCCGGCTGTTCCTGGACGACGACGCGCGAGCTTCTGCTGATGCACGTCGCCGAACGTAATCTGCAGCCGACCGATCTCGAGCGCTCCTTCGAACGCTACAAGAAGCTGAGCCGGGACATTGCGCGCGACGTCATCAGCTTTCACGGGCAGCGCATCGAGCTGCGCGCGAAGCGTGAACACGACGGCGGAACCGGGGGAGGCTAGAGGAAGCCAAGCCGCCCACCGCCGGCTTTGCGCTCGGTCTCGGGATCGCCGAAAGTCAGATACGACCACATCCGCTCGGCGACCTGACCCGCCCAATCGGCACGATGTTTGGCTTCGGCCGCGGTCAGCAGAGGAGCAGTATCCGCTTCGCCGGCCGTCAGCACGGCGAGCTCGACCCGGCACATGTCTTCGAGAAACCAGGTCAGCGTCACCGCCTGTTTCATGGTGGCGGCCGCGACCACGGCGCCATTGCCGCGCAGGATGATGCCGCTCGCATTTCCCAACGCTTGCGCGACCGCCGCTGCGATCGCGTCCGACCGCATCAGTGTGGGATCGTCCCAAAACGCCGGTGACGGATAGAAGAACGCGCCGAAACCGTGGCGCGCCTTGGGCGGCCGGCCGAGCACCGACATCGCCATCACTTGCGGCGGGATGACGCGGCAAACCGCGCCGATATCGGGCCGCCGCTCATAGATTTTCTGGTGCACGCGCACCTCGCCGAGCACGCCGTCGGGCAGCGGACCTTCGACCGGACAGGCCGTGCCGTTTTCGCCTGGGCTGATCAGGCCCATCGGTCCTGACTTGCAAACCAGAAAACTCTCTTCATCAAGCCGGGTGGAGCAATGGCCATAGGCATCGACCAGGCCGGCGCGCGACAAAGCGCGCGCGGCCTGGCGCACCTCGATCTGCTTTTGCTGCAGGACCTCGTCGTCCATCGGCATGCCGCGGGTATCGGCGCTATTGCTTGACATCGATACCTTTGATCAGCGGCTCGAGCCGCGCAACATCCTTGTCGACATAGGCATCGAAGGCGTCCAAGGTGATGTTGTCGGGCCGGATGCCTTGCGTCTTTATCTTTTGCGCCAAATCGGGGTCCTGGCTGACCTTGACGATGACGTCGGCCAGCGTTTTCAAATTAGGCTTAGGCGTCTTCGCAGGCGCCAGGATACCGTACCAGGTGGCATAGTGATAATCGACGCCCTGCGCGACCGCCGTCGGGATATTGACCGGATCAGTAATCGGCTCATCGGCGCCGACGGCGAGCCCGCGCAGGCTGCCGTTCTGCAGGAACGACAAGACGAAGGCCAACGGATCGAACGAGGCCTGGATGGCGCCGCTCAACATATCCGAGATGATGTTGGTACTCACCGTATAGGGCACGTGCACCAGGTCGATCTTGGTCTGCGCCGCGAAATAGGCGCCGGCGAGATGCGTCGAAGTGCCGATGCCGGCCGAGCCGTAGTTGATCGAGCCCGGTTTCGCCTTGGCCAGATCGATGAACTCTTTCAGGGTCTTTACGCCAAGCGCGCTCGGCACGACGACAATCGCTGGCGCCACGCCGACCATGGATACGCCGGCGAAATCATGAATCGGATCAAACGGCATGCTCTTGTTGACGAAGCCGAGGATTGAGTGGCCGGAATTGGCGAACAACAGCGTGTAACCGTCGGGTGTCGCGTTCGCTACCGTCTCGCCGCCGATCACCCCGCCGGCGCCGGGCTTGTTCAACACCACGATCTGCTGGCCTAAGAGCTGCGACAGCTTGTCGGCATAAAGCCGAGCCACGATGTCGATCGCGGTCCCGGGCGTCAGCGGCACGACCAGCGTGATCGTGCGCGACGGAAATTGATCGGCCGCACGGGCCGGCACTGTTAGCGTGGCCAGCAGCAGCGTTGCCGCAAATACTCTTCCGAGCTTCATAGGACGTTTCCCTGTTGCGGATCGAGCCATTCGTTGGAGCATGATCTTTTCGGAAAACCGGCATCCACTTTTCCGGATCATGTTCTAGACCAGCGCGACGGCGCGGATTGGCGAGGCTTCGGCATCGATCAGCTTCAGCGGCAGGCCGATCAGCGTGAAGCGCTCCTTGCCGATGCGGTCGAGGTTCTTCAAATACGGCATGGTGATGATGCCGTGTTCGGAGAGCGTGCGCGAATTATGAAACACGCGCGGCGAATTCGGCTCGTCATTGCCGTGATAGAAGTCGTAGCCGACGATGACGACGCCTTTGTCGATGCACCACATGGTGGCGCCGATCGTCAGATAAGGCGACGTCGTCATCCATTTTTCAGAGCCGCCGTCGTAGGTATTGTTGTGGTCGGTGCGCAGCATCAGCCGGTCGCCTTTCTTGATGCTCTGGCCGACGCGCTGTTCCAGGTCGACTTCGGTGATCGCCTTTGACGGCAGCTTGTCGCGAAGGTCGGCGACGATGGCGTCGCCGATGAAGAGTTCCAGCGGCAATTGGTGGATCTGCGTGCCGCCGCGCACATTATGCTCCGGCGCGTCGACATGGCTGCCGGCATGGAGCCGCATGTGGACGCCGCGCACAATCTGGCCGGCGCCGCCCGGCGCATCATGCTCCTTGATGACTTCCATCGCGAACTGCATGTCCTTCTTGAATCCGGCCGGCGTGCGCATGGCGAAATTCTTCGGATCGAGCTCGAGACTGATATCGACGATCTTGGCATTGGGCGGCAGCATGGTTCCTCGGTTTCTGAAATTGCGGCTGGTGATTTTTGGATTGAGGTGGCGCGCAGTGTCGGCTAGCTGAGCTCGGTCCCGGCGCGGATGTCGCGCCGCAAGTTCTCGATGATGCGCGCCGCCTCGGCGTCGTCCTGCAACTCGCCCGCCAAGATGACGCGGCTGGTCTCGATAAAATGCTCAATCGTGAACGCCACCGCGGCGTCGGCGTCGCGGGCGAGAGCGGCCTCCATGATGCGCTGATGTTCGGCGTCGAAATCGCGGCCCGACAATCCACTGCGCACGGAAAGCCGGCGGTAGCGGTCGCTCAGATCGTAAAGCTGGGCGCGGAACGCCATCGTCTGCCGCGAATTGCAGGCGGTGGCCAGCGCGTCGTGAAACTCGCGGTTCTCGCGATACCATTCGTCACTGAGATTGGCGCCGTCGCTCTTCGGGCAGTTCTTCAGCCGGTGCGCCGCTGCCACGATCTGCGCTTCCCAGTGCCGGTCGCCCGTGGCGAAGGCGACGCGGAGCGCTGCGCCCTCGACCCAGGCCCATGTCTTGGTGATGTCGAGCAGGTTTTCGATCGACACCGGCGCGACGCGAAAGCCGCGCGGGCCTTCGGCGACCACCAATTCAAGCGAGCTCAGTTTGGACAATGCTTCGCGTAAAGGCGTGGCGCTGACGCCATATTCATGGCGCAGCCGCTCGACATGCATCTTCTCGCCGGGGCGGAATTTGACGCCAAGAATGTCGGCGCGAAGCCGCGTAAAGGCCGCCTCGGCAAGGGTGGCCGCAGCATGATGAGGTTCGGTGAACATCGGGATAGTCGGACAAAATATCGATATTTTTGATTTCTATCGCCAGAGACGACTGATGTCCAGATGCGGCTCGTCATCGTTGGGCGCCAAAACGAAAACGGCGCGGCTTTGCAGCCGCGCCGTGCACGTTCCAAAGAGGAAGCCGTCTATTGGAACAGCTTCATCGCATTTTGCAGCGTTTGCAGCACGCCCCAGGCCAACGGGATGCCGACAAATCCCCAGGCCAGGATGAGCGGGATTGTCGATGAACCGGTTTGGTTTTGGTCTGCCATGATGATTCTCCTTAGGCTCCGGCGGGTTCGCCGGCAGCGTTAACGTCTACTTGGCCGCGCAGCGCCTCGTGATCGGGATGCATGTGGAAGCGGTGATGCACCGCCTTGATCATCAGGTTGCAGATGAAGCCCACGACCAACAGTGCCGCCATGATGTACATGGTGACGTTGTAGGCCTGCGCCTTCGGCACCCCGCTGTCGATCTGATACTGGCGAATGTAGTTCACCAGGACTGGCCCTAAAATGCCGGCGACCGACCATGCCGTGATCAGCCAGCCGTGAATGGCGCCGACATAACGCGTGCCGAACATGTCTTTCAGATAGGCCGGCACGGTGGCGAAGCCGCCGCCATACATGCTCATGATGATCACGAAGCACAGCACGAACAGCGCTACGCTGCCGACCGAGCCGGTCCACGGCACGGCGCAGTAGAGTATCGTTCCCAGCACGAAGAAGCAGAAATAAGTGTTCTTGCGGCCGATATAGTCGGACGTCGAGGCCCAGAAGAATCGCCCCGCCATGTTGAACAGGCTGAGCAACCCGACGAAGCCGGCCGCCGCGCTGACGGAGACCTTACCCGGGAACATTTCCTGGCTCATCGCAGAAGCTTGCCCGAGCACGCCGATGCCGGCGCTCACGTTGAGACAGAGCACGCCCCAGATCAGCCAGAACTGCGGCGTCTTGATCGCGTCATAGACATAGACGTCGTTCTTGGTGATGAGCTTCTGCTCCACGACCGGCGGCGTATAGCCTTCCGGCTTCCACCCCGGCGCCGGTATCCGCACGATCGCTGCGCCGACTATCATGAAGCAGAAGTAGATGATGCCGAGCGTGATGAAGGTCTCGGCGACGCCGACATGGGTCGGCGTCGAGAAATGCGCCATCAACCAAACCGAGAGCGGCGCGGCGATGAAGGCGGCGCCGCCAAAGCCCATGATGGCCATGCCGGTCGCCATGCCGGGCCGGTCGGGGAACCATTTGATCAGAGTCGACACGGGCGAGATGTAGCCGAGGCCGAGGCCGCAGCCGCCCAGCACGCCGTAACCAAGATAAACGATCCAGAGATTGTGCAAGTACACGCCCAGCGCCGAAACCAGGAAGCCGCCGCCGAAGCAAAGACCGGCCGTGAACATGGCGCGCCGCGGACCGCCTTCCTCGACCCAGCGGCCGCACACCGCCGCCGAGGCACCGAGAAAGAAAATGGCGATCGAGAAGATCCAGCCGAGATCGGTCAGCTTCCAATCGTCCGGAGTGGATTGGGTGATGCCGAGCAGCTTGGTCATCGGCAAATTGAATACGCTGAATGCGTAAGCTTGGCCGATGCACAGATGGATACACAGTGCAGCGGGCGGCACCATCCAGCGGCTAAAGCCGGGACCGGCGATCGTATGGCTGCGGTCGAGAAAGCTCATCGCGTTGTCCTCCTTAAGATTCCCCCAGTCGCCTACTCACCCGCATTGTTCTCGTCCCGTTTGCCGGGACGGCGCGGACTGGCGCTTCTTTTAGAATCAAAATGTTCCTATACCCGCGCCCGAATAGCAAGTTCGACCATAGTCAACTTCGCTCGGTCCGGTGACGCAAAGCAAATAAAGTCTGATCGCGGTTAGTCTCTCTTGGAACTAAAACATGCGCGTGGGGCTGGCGAAGATAGCCGGCG
>DASQRX010000061.1:0-26823 GCA_035642635.1 Xanthobacteraceae bacterium | reverse complement strand
GAGCGAAGTCGCCAAGCGCAAGATCGCCGGCGGCGCGAAGCTGATCGGACATAAAGTTGGGCTCACCTCGAAGGCGATGCAGCGCTCCTCGCAGATCGACGAGCCGGATTACGGCCATCTCCTCGACAATATGATGGTCGCCGACGGCGCCGGTGTCCCGCATGAGAATTATTGCTTGCCGCGGGTCGAAATCGAGCTTGCCTTCGTCATGGGCAAGCCGCTGAAGGGTCCCGGCGTCAACCTGACCGACGTATTGCGCTCGACCGAATATGTCGTGCCGGCGATCGAGATCGTCGATGCGCGGCTGCAGGATCAGCGCAAAATCTTCGACACCGTGTCCGACAACGGCGCCGCCGCCGGCATCGTCATCGGCGGCCGGCCGATCAAGCCGCTCGACGTCGATCTGCGCTGGATCGGCGGCGTCATGTATCGCAATGCGGAAATCGAGGAGACCGGCGTCGCCGCGGGCGTGCTTGGCCATCCGGCGCTCGGCGTCGCTTGGCTCGCCAACAAGCTCGGTGCGCATGGCGTGACGCTCGAAGCCGGCCATATCGTGCTGGCCGGCTCGTTCACCCGCGTGGTGTTCGCGCGCAAGGGCGACACGCTGCATGCCGACTTCGGCAATCTCGGCGGCATTGCCGTGCAGTTCGTGTGATTATGGCGCTGGCCGCAGCGTCGAGTTTTCGAATTCCTCTCAGGCAAAATGGTGGCCGTGCAATGAAGAAATCTCCCTCGCTGGCAGCCTCGTACGGTCGGGCTAGAACATTGCCTTGAACATCCTTCGCCACGGCGCGATCATGGTCGGAGCGTATGTAGCTTTGTGGTGGCGTCGCCGTGCTCCCGCATCACCGGCATTGGATTTTGGCCGCCGTGGCATTGGTCGTCTCGGCGACGGTGATTCACGCCGCGCTGCCGACCGCGCCTGATGTCTCGGGCCGTACGTCGACGGCAGGCGAGCTTCTGGTCGCGTCGCCTGAGATGCGCGAGCCATTCGACCACGCCGTGGTTCTGATGGCGCAGCACAATCGCGACGGCGCCTTCGGCATCGTTATCAATCATCCCGCCGGCCGCCGTCCGATCGCGGAAGTGCTCAAAGCGATGGGTTCGGATTCGAGCGGCGTGGCGAATGACGTGTTGATGTTTCTCGGCGGGCCGGTTAGTCCCGAAATCGCCTTCGTGCTGCACTCTACGGACTATCATCGGCCCGATACGATCGACATCGACGGCCGGGTCGCGCTCACCGACGCGGCCGAAGTCTTGCGCGATATCGGTCTCGCCAAGGGGCCGAACAAGAGCCTGGTCGTGTTCGGCTATGCCGGCTGGGCGCCGTCGCAGCTTGACGACGAGATCAAGAGCGGCGCCTGGACCACGGTGCCGGAGAACCCGGCGCTGGTCTTCGACGACGATCGCGCCAAAGTGTGGGCCGACGCGCTCGCACTGCAAAAATCTGACAAATAGGATATATTTCTCAAATAGAGTATGATTCTAACGCATGCTGGTCCCCGATTCGGGGCGGTCACCAGTTTTGGGTGAATCATGCTCGAACGGCCAGAATTTCACGGCGTCCTGCCGTATCTCGTGTCTCCGGTCGATGAGGTCGGCCGCGTCAAGACTGGCGTGCTTTCAGAACTGGTCGACGAGCTCATCGCTGCCGGCGTGCATGGAGTGACGCCGCTCGGCTCCACCGGTGAATTTGCCTATCTGCGGACCATGCAGCGCATCGACGTCGTGCGCGCGACCATCGAGGCGGCCGCCGGCCGCGTGCCAGTGGTCGCCGGCGTTGCGGCGACCGCAACGACTGACGCGGTTGCGCAAGCGAAGAATTATCAAAAACTCGGCGCCAGCGGCATTCTTGCCATTCTGGAATCTTATTTCCCGCTCGCCGAGCCGCAGGTCGAGGCCTATTTCCGGGCCATCGCCGACGCCGTCGACATTCCGGTCATCCTCTATACCAATCCGCAATTCCAGCGCACCGATCTTACCCTCGACGTGATCGAGCGATTGAGCGAGCATCCGCGCATCCGCTACATCAAAGATGCCTCGACCAATACCGGCAGGCTCCTTTCGATCGCCAATCGCTGTCCGGGGCTCAAGATTTTTTCGGCATCCGCGCATATTCCGGCCTGCGTCATGCTGATCGGCGGGGTGGGCTGGATGGCGGGGCCGGCCTGCGTCATTCCGCGGCAAAGCGTGAAGCTTTATGAGCTCTGCCGCGACGGGCACTGGCCGGAGGCGATGGAACTGCAGCGCCGTCTCTGGCAGATCAACGAAATATTCGCGCGCTTCAATCTCGCGGCCTGCATCAAGGCGGCGCTTGAAATTAAGGGTTATGACGTCGGCGATCCGGTGCCGCCGCAGCCGAAGCTCGGCGCCAAGGAGCGCGAGATCATCGCGGCATCGCTGTCCGATGTCGAGGAACTGGTCGCGGTATTCTAACCGCCGCTCCTGCCGCAGCCATTGCCGCATTCGTTAATTTCTTCCAACTGATTGTTAACGCTTCCTTGCTTAAGTGACCTTTCCCTTGAGCATGGTCCGGAACAGTGGAAGCCGGTCTCCCGCAAAGATCATGCTCTCTCGAGTTTGAGTGCGCGCGTTGTGGCGCAGAGGTCGCCGTGGCATCGATCGGTTCGGATTTCGCTCCGCAAGTTGCGTATGAGCGCACCGCTTCGGCGATCGCCAGCGCCCGCCGCGCGGTCCTCGCCGATCGCTATCCGATCAATTCCTTAGCGGTTGAATGGCGCTGGCTCGCCGATCTCGTTGCGGTCTCAGGCGACTGGCGCGATCTCGCCGCGCGCGCGCTCGAGCCTAACGTTTTTTATGAGCCCGCCTTCGCGCTCGCAGCCGGCGCCGTGTTCGGCCGGGACGTCGGTGCGATGCTGGTCTGGTCGGGCACACGGCCGCGCAAACTCCTCGGTTTCTTTCCGGCGCGGATCGTGCGGCGCCGCTATGGCTTGAGGCTGCCGATCCTGCAAGCTTGGACCCATGCTTATGCGCCACTCGGCACGCCGCTTGTCGAGCGCGAGGCGGCGGAGCCGGTGATCTCGGCGTGGCTCGCGCATCTCGCCGCCGATCGGTCGCTGCCCGGATTGGTGCTGCTGCCGCTCATTGCCGAGCACGGTCATTTTGCCGCGGCACTGGGCGCAACGCTCCGCCGTTTGCAGATACCGTATGCCGACTTAGCCCGCCACAGCCGGCCGCAGCTCGTGCCGGGCGACGACCGCGCCGGATATCTCGAACAATCCGTCTCGGCGCACCGGCACCGCGAATTGCGTCGCAGCATCCGGCGCCTCGCCGATCTCGGCGCGCTGTTGTTCACCGCGAGCACCGAGCCGCAAGCGGTCGCCAAGGAAATCGAAGATTTCTTTGCGCTCGAAGCGGGCGGCTGGAAAGGCGATGCCCGCACCGCCGCCGCCAATCGCGACGAGGTGCGAAGTTTCATGAAGATGGCGATCCAGGCGCTCGGCGCCGAGGGCAAGGTCGCGATCAATCGTGTCCTGATCGACGGCCGCACTATCGCGGCGACGATTACGCTGCGCAGCGGCGACGGCGCCTGGTACTGGAAGACGACCTATGACGAAACCCTCGCCCGTTTCGCGCCGGGCGTCCTGCTATCGGCGGCCTTGACCGAAGACCTCGCCGAAAACCCGGCAATCGCTTACGCCGATTCCTGCGCCGCGCCCGGCAATCCGATTCTGGACAATCTCTGGCGCGAGCGGCTCGATCTCTGCGACCGCCTGATCGCTGTGCGTCCGCGTGCGCCGTTTTGGCTCGCCTGCGGCCTCGAGCATCTGCGCGGCACAACGATCGCTGCGGCAAAATCCTTGCGCCAGCCGCTCGGCCGTCGCTGACCTCGGCACGCGTTGACTTTTGCCCGTGTTTCCCGCGTAACCTTCGCCGCTTACCGGAAACACCAAGGGCTTTGCAAGAATAATGGCTAAACCGATCGCGATCCGCATGGGCGGCTACGGGCCGCCGACGACCTCCTTTTCACGCTCGCTCAAGCAGATCGGCGACACGTTGCAAGCCCAGTTCGGCGACCGCATCGACGTGAAGTATGTCTGGAACATCATGGATTTCGGCTATCGCGCCGAAGAGATTTTGTGGCTGGTCGAGGACGGCGTGCTCTCGCTCGGCTATCAGTCGTCGAGCTATCTGACCGACCGCGTGCCCGAACTCGGGTTCGTCGATCTACCCTTCCTATTTGAAAAGCGCGATCAGGCGCGCGCGGCGATCGACGGCGCGCTCGGCGAATATCTGGCCGAGCGGATCGAAGCGCGAGTGAACTATCGCATCCTCGGCTATTTCGAGAACGGCTTCCGTCACATCTCGAATCGTCTGCGCACCCTGCATGTGCCGGCCGATCTCAAAGGCATGCGCATTCGCGTCTTGCCGAGCGAGGTGCAGGCCCGGACGTTCGATCTCCTCGGCGCCGTTCCGCTGCGCTGGGATCTGACCGAGGCGATTGCGGCGATCAAGGCCGGCACCATCGACGCGCAGGAAAATCCGTTCGCCAATACCGTCACCTACGGCGTGCATAAATTTCATCACTTCCACACCGTGACCAATCACTTCTACATTTCGCGGCCGATCTTCCTCAATCGCACGCAGTTCGATGCCTGGCCCAAGGACTTGCAAGACGCCCTGCGCGCGGCCGTCAACAAAGCCATCGCGTTCCAGCGCGACCTCGCCATCGAGGAAGACCGCGAGGCGCGCGCCGCCATCGAGGCGGCCGGCTGCGAGATCACCGCGCTGACGCCGGACGAACACGCGCAATTCCGCGCAGCCGTCACGCCGCTGTTGAACGAGGCGCGAAAAACCTACGAGCAGAAAATGTTCGACATGATCTAGGGCCCGCCTTATGCGCCCGGGACGCATTCTCAGTCGCGACTGAGAATAGCGGGGCGCGGCGTTCAGCTTCGGTGTTCGTCGGCGGTCGCCATGATGAGCGACCAATAGACTTTGTACTTCGATTTCGGCGTGTAGACCGCAGCGATCCCCATGCGGGTCACGCCGCTATTGAGCATATTGGCGCGGTGCGGCGGCGAATCGCGCCAGCCGGAAAAAGCTTCGGCGAGCGTGTGATAGCCGGCGCCGATATTTTCGACGGCGACGCTCGCATTGTAGCCGGACTTGCGCAGGCGTTCGGGAAACGGATGCGCGGCGTCGTGATCAAGCTTGTCGCGCGCCGCCATGGCCTGCGCCTGATCGCCGGCGAGCCGCATCAGATCGGGATCGATCGTGACCGGCCCGAGACCGTTATTGCCGCGGAAGCCTGAGATCATCGATTGCGCCGCGTTGGCGTCGAGCACCGTCCCCGGCTGCGCCAGGTCGATATAGAAGCTCGGCTGACCGCTTGGCGGCGCGTTGTCGGTGCAACCGGCGAGCGCAACCGCGCAGAGCAAAAACCCGCTGAACGCGAGCGCGGCAGTCGGCCGGATCATCAAAACTCCCCCAGGTGCCGCGACAGTTCGGCGAAAAGAGTGACCGAACCGTGAAGGCGTTAGCTTTCCGCCGCCAGCGACCATGCGGCAATCACGCAGCTTTCACACGGCCATCCCACCCTGGCGCCGCCGCGAGCCCTCAATTAGCATCGCCGGAAGACGCTGTCCTCTATCGCGCGTCAAGGAACGTACCAAGGAAGCGCACCAAGGAGATATCCACATGGTTGCAGCCACGATGGCAGACAAGCTTGCAGGCTTGCCCCAATTGGCCGAGCCGGCTCCGGCCGCCCGTACGCCTGGCGCCAAGCGCGCCGGCGCCGGCGAATATCTCTTCAACCTCGCCAATGTGAACCACATCCTCGGCGGGCCGGATTATTCGACGGCAAACGGCGCCTGCGTCGAAGGCGACCGCATGATCGTCGGCCTGATGCGCATGCCCGCGGGCACCGGCGCCGCGCCGCATTCGCATCCCAACGAGCAGTGGATCTACATCCTCGAGGGCACGTTTCATGCAACCGTCGCCGGCAAGACCATCGAGGCCAGGCCCGGTTCGGCGCTCTACATCCCCGCCGACACGGTGCATGACGGCAAGGCGGGCCCCGACGCCGATGTCGTCTTCTTTACCGTCAAGGACGCCTCGCACAGCCTCCACGGCATAAAAGCTGCATAACAGCCTGGAACGGCGTGTGTGCAGAGGGGCTGAGGCGTTATGCGTAGATCCAGGTCTAAGTCTGAAAGTGTGCGCGATTTCGTGCGTTCCACGGTCGTGTTAACTGCTTTGGCGGTAATATCGCTCACCGTCGCCGGGCCGGCGCAGGCGCAAAGCTGGCCATCAAAACCGATCAAAGCCTTCATCCCGTTCGGGGCCGGCAGCGCCACCGACATTATTCCTCGCGCGGTGTTCGATCAGCTCAGTCCCGTGCTCGGCCAGCCGATCGTGGTCGAAAACCGCGGCGGTGCCGGCGGCGCGCTCGGCGTCGGCGAGGTCACGCGCGCCGATCCCGACGGCTACACAATTCTTGCGGATTCCTCGGCGCTCAGCGTCGCGCCCTGGATCGTGCCGAACCTGCCTTATGACACCGCAAAAGATCTCTCCGGCGTGGTGCCGCTCGGCAAGAACGCGAATGTGCTTGTCGTCAATCCGGCGAAGGGCTGGAAGACGGCGCAGGATATGGTCGCTGCGGCGAAAGCCAATCCGGGCTCGATCAATTACGGCTCGGCCGGCGTCGGCACGGCGACCCATGTCAGCGCCGAGCGTTTCCGGACGAGCGCGGGATTTCAGGCGACGCACGTTCCCTACAAAGGCGGCGCGGAAGCGCTGACCGATCTCTTGGGAGGCCGGATCGACTTTTATTTTTGCCCGATCTCCACTGCGCTGCCGCTGGTTCGCGACGGAAAACTCATAGCGCTCGCAGTCTCGACGCCGACACGGGCGCCCGATCTGCCAGACGTTCCGACCACACTTGAGGCCGGATATCCCAATTCCGATTACACCGTCTGGTACGGCGTGTTCATGCCGTCGAAAACGCCGCGCGACATCGTGCAGAAATTCTACTCCGTCGCGACCGGCGTATTACAGACGCCGGCCATCAAGCAAAGACTTGCCCAGCTTGCCGTCGATCCGATGCCAATGACACCGGAAGAACTCGACACCTATGTTGTCAACGATCTCGCGGCGAACGGCAAACTGTTCCAGGCGGCGACCGGCAAATGAAATAGTAACAAAAATTCAGCTGACGCCGGCACGGCGCCGCAAAACGAAAACGGGAGGAAAATATGAAACGTCTTGGAATGGTCTTGGCCGCGCTCCTTTGCGTCACGGCCGGTGCGGCTTACGGCCAGGCGGGCGACACATATCCGTCGAAGCCGGTGAAGATCATCGTGCCCTATGCGCCGGGCGGCGCGACCGACATTGTCGGACGCATCCTCGCCGACCAGCTCGGCAAGAGTCTCGGCCAACAGTTCTACGTCGAGAATAAGCCCGGCGCTTTCGGCATGCTCGCCATCGAAGAGATGGTGCGCTCGCCGGCGGACGGTTACACGTTGATGATCGGCAATGTCTCGACCAACGCGATCACGCCGATCATCTACGCGCAAAAGCTCACCTTCGATTACATGAAGGACGTCGTGCCGGTCACCAACACCGTCGATATTCCGGCCTTCCTGGTCGCGACCAAAAAGAATTTCGACGTCAAAACCGTGCCGGCACTCGTCGATTTTGCCAAGAAGAATCCCGGCCAGTTGCGTTACGGCACGGTCGGCAACGGCAGCTATCCGCACTACGACATGGCCTATTTCGCCAAGCGCGCCGGCGATCTCGATATGGTCGCGATCCCCAACAAAGCCGGCGCGTCCGGCGTCATCAACGACATGCTCACCGGCTCGACGCAGACCGCCTTCCTCAACGTGGCGAGCACCGCGCCGCAGGTGAAGTCCGGCAGCCTGCAGCCGCTCGCCGTCGTCAACCACGCCCGGCTGCCGGATTTCCCCGACCTGCCGACCATGCAGGAGGTCGGCTATCCGGGTGTCGGCACCATCGCCTGGCAGGGCCTATTCGCGCCGGCCGGCACGCCGAAAGACGTCTTGCAGAAGATCTTCGACGCCACGGTCGCGGCGATGAAGACTCCGGAGGTTGTCGACTCGTTCCACAAGCAGACCTTCAACATTGTGCCCAATGCCTCGCTCGCCGATGCCAAGACCTGGCTCGCGCAACAGATGGATACCTGGCGCAAGATCACCAGCGAGGTGAAAATCGAGACGGAGTGAAGCGGGGATTCGTCGCGTAACAAGGACATAGCGCAGTGAATAAGCAGGAAGTTATCGCGAATCCCAACCATCCCGTCGTGTTCGAACAGGATGTCGATGTGCCGATGCGCGACGGCGCTCGCCTCAAGGCCGACGTGTTTCGGCCTTACGGCGACGACAAATATCCCGCCATTCTCAATCTCGGTCCGTATCAGAAAGACAAGCTCTGGATCGTGCCGGGCACGCTCGGCGAGCCGCCGAACGAATGGATGAACTGGGAAACCGTCAATCCGAAATGGTGGGTGCCGCGCGGTTACTCAGCCGTCCGCGTCGACGGCCGCGGCACCGGCAAATCGCCCGGCCAGTGCGAGCCGTGGTCATTCGCCGAAGCGGTCGATTTCTACGACGCCATCGAATGGGCGGCGGCGCAGCCGTGGTGCAACGGCAATGTCGGGCTGCTCGGCATTTCCTATTTCGCGATCAATCAATGGTTCGTCGCCAATCTTGCGCCGCCGTCGCTCAAGGCGATCATTCCTTGGGAGGGGTTTGCCGATCTCTATCGCGACGCGCTCTATCACGGCGGCATTTTGAACTTGTTCATGACCAGTTGGTTCACCGCGCATCTGTTGCATCATCTGTTGGGACGGGCGTCGCAACATCAGCCGGACGGCTGGCAGGTCAACACGCTGCACTTTTGGCTGCGCAACAATCTCGACAGCGGCGCGTTTGCCGGCGCGCAGGCGCAATGGGACAAGATCAATGTGCCGATGTTCTCGGTCGGCAACTGGTCGGGCATGGCGCTGCATCTGCGCGGCAATACCGAGGCCTTCATGCGCGCGGCGACGCCGCACAAGAAGCTGCGCATCCATCTCGGCTCCCACGTTCATCCGTTCTACACCGACGACGGCCGGCAAGATCAGATCCGTTTCTTCGACTACTGGCTCAAGGGCATCGACAACGGCGTGATGGATGAGCCGCCGGTGAAGCTTGCGATCCGCAAGGGCGCCGACGCGTTCGAATGGCGCGACGAGCACGAATGGCCGCTCAAGCGCACGCGCTGGACCAAGCTCTATCTCGATCTGTCGCAGGCGCAGGCGATACCGCCCGCCGGCATGCCGCTCACCGGCATGCTGGAAGTGAAAAATCCCGCCGTGACCGGCTCACGCAGCTACCCGGCGTCGAGCCTCGGCACCATGGGCTCGACCTCGGCGGCCTCGTCGCAGGTCATGGGCGGCGGCATCAAGCCCGGCATGGGCGTTGCGCTCGAGACGGCGAAGCTTTCTGTCGACACCGAGATCACCGGCCCGCTTGCTTGCGTGCTGTGGGTGTCGAGCTCGACCGAGGACATGGATCTGTTCCTGACGCTGCGCAATATCGGTCCGGACGGCGACGAGATCATGGAAACCGGCCAGCAAGGCGCGCCGGTACCGGTGGCGAAAGGCTGGCTGCGCGTGTCGCACCGCGAGCTCGATCCGGAATTGTCGCGCCCGTACCGGCCCTATCACAAGCACGTCCGCCGGCTTTATCTGACGCCGGGGGAGATCGTGAAAGTCGAAATCGAGATCTGGCCGACCTCGATGGTGTTCAAAAAAGGCCACCGCATCCGGCTCGACATTCAGCCGCGCGACGGTTCAGGCAGCGCGCAATACACGCATTATCACGCCGACTACAATTCCGGCGCCACCAACACGATCCATGCCGGCGGCGACAAGGAATCTTATCTGCTGTTGCCGGTGATTCCTGCTGCCGAAAGCTGATCGCAGGGCGGGCGTTGAAGCTTTGTTAACAATTGGAAAGCGCAAATCGTTAACCTCAAAACAACCGCCAAGCGAATATATACCGGCGCTTACTCTCAAGACGTCTGCTCCTGGCGCGCGCGATGTTTGGCGGTCTCAACCTTTCCAAGGCAAGCCGCAATTGGAAGCTCGTCATTTTGGCGGGCACTGCCGGATTTGCCTTAGGCTTCGCAATTGTCTTTGGTTACGGTCCGAGCCGAGTTGTCGCGGCGTTGAATGCGGCGCCCGATTGGGTCGCGGAATTGGCGCTCGCCACGCCGTTTGGCCTCGGCGCCGCGGCGCTCGCGGGATTGTTCGTCAATGCGCGCCGCCGCGCCCAGGCGCGGTTGCTGCGCGCGGCGCTCAACAATATGACGCAGGGGCTGTGCATGTTCGATAGCACCGGGCGTCTGGTCTTGTGCAACGAGCGCTACGCCGAATTGTATCATTTGCAGCCGGAACAGGCGCGGCCGGGCGCGCTGTTGCGCGATCTCTTGGCGTTTCGGATCGGCGCCGGCACTTTCATGGGCGATCCGGGCAGCTATGTCGCCGAAGCGATACGGCTCGCGTCCGAGGGGCGGATGGAATCGAAAACCGTCGAGCTTCCGGACGGCCGCATCATCGCTTTGGTCAGCCGTCCGATGCCGGGGGGCGGCTGGGTCGCGACCCATTTCGACGTCACCAAGCCGCTGCGCGCCGAGAAGGAACGCGACGCGCTCTTGGCGCGCGAGGAGCGACGGCGCCAGACCGATACCGCGATTTCCTCGTTCCGGGCGCGGGTCGAAAGCGGGCTCAAGACCCTGAGCCAGAGCGCGTCCGCCATGAAATCCGCCGCCAAAACCCTGCTGACCACCTCGGATCATACCTTGCAGCGCGCCGAGAGCGCGGTGCGCGGCTCGAACGAAGCCTCGAGCAATGTCGAGACCGCCGCGGCCGCCGCGGCCGAGCTCTCGGTGTCGATCAAGGAAATCAGCCGTCAGCTCGGCCAGACCAACGATGTCGTGCGCAGCGCCGCCGCCGACGCGACTGCGACCAACGACGACATCACCGCGCTCGCCCATATCGCGCAAAAGATCGGCGACGTGGTCAAGCTCATTCAGGACATCGCCGGCCAAACCAATCTTCTGGCGCTCAACGCCACGATCGAGGCGGCGCGCGCCGGGGAGGCCGGCCGCGGCTTTGCCGTCGTCGCTTCGGAAGTGAAATCGCTCGCGGTGCAAACCGCGAAGGCGACCGAGGAAATCACCCACGAAATCCTGTCGGTGCAGAGTTCGAGCGGCAAGGCGGTGTCGGCCATTCGCGACATCACGCAGCGGATGCAGGACATCAACAGCTATACCAGCGCGGTCGCCATCTCGGTCGACCAGCAGGAATCAGCGACCGGCGAGATTTCCCACAATGTCGCCAGCGCCGCGGCCGGCTCAAAGAGCATCGCGATCGCGCTCGGCGAAGTCGCAAGCGGCGTGACGCAGACGAGAAGCTCGGCCGAAACCATGCTGGCGGCGTCCGCAGAAGTCGAGGACGCCACCGCCAAGCTGCGCAAGGAAGTCGAAGAGTTTTTGGGGACGGTGGCGGCGTAAGCTCACCTGCCCGCTGCATATCCCTGCATGCCGCGCGGATTGGCGGCGGCGCGGCGGCGGCGGCCTACGCGCGACGCCGCGGTGAGGCGGCCTTCCGACCAGTCCGGGCCCATTTCGACGACATGCCCGCGGCGCTCCAATTCGACGACGGTCTTTTGCGGCACGCGGCCTTCCAGCACCAGCACGCCCGGGCGCGCGGTGCGCGGCCAGAACGAACTCGGGAAATGTTCGGAATGCCACGCCGGCGCGTCGATCGCTTCTTGCAGATTCATGCCGCAATGGACGTGGCGCAGAAACATCTGAGTGATCCACTGATCCTGTCCGTCGCCGCCCGGTGAGCCCCAGGCCAGATAGGGCTCGCCGTCGCGCAGCGCCATCGTCGGCGACAACGTTGTTCGTGGTCGCTTGCCAGGGGCAAGCGCTGCCGGATGTCCTTCTTCGAGCCAGAACATCTGCGCGCGCGTGCCGAGACAGAAGCCGAGCTCGGGAATGACCGGCGAGGAATGCAGCCAGCCGCCGGACGGCGTTGACGAAATCATGTTGCCTGATTGATCGATGATGTCGAAATGCACGGTGTCGCCACGCATCGCACCCATTTTGCCGACGGTCGGCTCGCCTGAGCCGAGCCGGCCCACCGTGGGTTCGCCGGCGCCGGCCGCTAACGGTGCGGTCTCGCGGCGCAGCTTCACCACCGCGCCAAAGCCCGCGATCGAGCCCGGCTGCAATTCAAGCGACGCCTTGTCGCCGATGAGATTCCTCCGCTCGGCGTTGTAGGTGCCCGACAACAGCGTCGCCATCGGCACTTCGACAAAATCGGGATCGCCGTAGAATGCTTCGCGGTCGGCGAAAGCGAGCTTCGAGCTTTCAACGATGAGATGGATGAAGTCCGGTTCGACCGGATCGAGCCCATCGAGGTCGAACCCTTTCAAGAGCGCGAGCTGCTGCAATGTCGCCGGGCCCTGGCCCCAGGGGCCGGTCTTGCACACGATGTAGCGGCCATAATCGTAAGTGAGCGGCGCTTCGACATGCGGCGCCCATCGCGCCATATCGTCGGCGGTGAGCACGCCGCGATGTTTGTGGCCGCTGGTATCCATGATGTCTTGGCTGCGGCAGAAGCGGTCGATCGCTTCGGCGACGAAGCCGCGGCTCCATGATTGGCGGGCGCGCTCGATCTGCGCGACGCGATCGCCGCCGGTGCTCTCCGCCTCCTTGACGATGCGGGAATAGGTCGCCGCCAGCGCCGGGTTGGCGAAGAGTTCGCCCACGGCCGGCACTTTGTTGTGCGGCAGATAGACCGCGGCCGATGTCGGCCAATAGTCGCGGAACAGTTCCGCGACGGTGCCGATAGTTGCGTTGGTGCGCTCCAGCAGCGGGTGACCGTTCTGTGCGTAGCCGATCGCGGGCTCGAGCACTTGCGCAAGCGTCATCGTGCCGTAGTCGCGCAGCACCATCATCCAGGTTTCGAACGTGCCGGGGACGACGGCCGCAAGCAGTCCGGTGCCGGGGACAAGATCGAGGCCTTCGCTCCGATAGTGCGCGATGGTGGCGCCGGCCGGCGCCACGCCCTGACCGCAGATCACCTCGGGCTTGCCGCGCTTGACGTCATAGACGATGACCGGCACATCGCCGCCCGGTCCGTTCAGATGCGGCTCGACCACCTGCAGCGTGAAAGCGGTCGCGACCGCGGCATCGAATGCATTGCCGCCGCGTTCCAATATTCCCATGCCGACCGCGGTCGCGATCCAATGCGTGGTGGCGACCACCCCGAACGTGCCTTCGATCTCCGGCCGCGTCGTGAAGGTGTTTGGATTGACGTTGGTCATATACGTTCTCTTGTTTCTTTCAGACATGGTGGCAAAGTTTCTGGCTGCAAGACTTTTGGGCGGCGAGGCGGCTGGCCGGGTGCGCCGCCCGTTGCATGGCAAGGGGCCAGCGCCTAGAGACTGTGACGCATTAATGTACCGGGCGGCGCGCGGCGCGGCCAGAGCAGAGAAGTATCGACGTGGCGCGGGAAACTCTCAAAGTCGGGCTGGCCGGCCTGGGCGCCGTAGGCCTCGACGTGGCGCGAAGGCTCGAGGCCGGTATCCCCGGGCTTGCGCTCGTCGCGGTTTCGGCGCGCGACTGGGACAAAGCGCGGCGCAATCTGCCTGATGCCGGCACCCGCATCCCGATCGTCGCCGCCTCGGCGCTGGCGGACAGCTGCGACGTGGTGGTCGAATGCTTGCCGCCGAAACTGTTTCGCGATCTCGCGATCTCGGCGATCGAGCGCGGCAGGATTTTCATGCCGCTCAGTGTCGGCCAGCTTCTGGAAAACTGGGATCTCGTCGAGCGCGCCAAGGCAACGGGCGCGCGCATCCTGGTGCCGACCGGCGCGCTGCTCGGGCTCGATGCGGTGCGCGCCGCCGCCGAAGGCCATATCCGCTCGGTCACCATGATTACGCGCAAGCCGCCGACCGGGCTCGAAGGCGCGCCTTATCTTCTCCAGCACGACATTTCGCTCAAAGGCCTCGCGGCGCCAAAGAAAGTCTTCGACGGCACGGCGCGCGAAGGTGCGCGCGGCTTTCCGGCGAACGTCAACGTGGCCGCGGCGCTCAGCCTCGCCGGGATCGGGCCCGACAACACACGACTCGAAATCTGGGCCGATCCGGCGCTGACGCGTAATGTGCACCGCATCGAAGTCGATGCCGATTCCGCGCATCTATCGATGGCGATCGAGAACGTGCCGTCGGAAAATCCGCGTACCGGCAAGATCACGGCCTTGAGCACGGTCGCGGCGCTGCGGGGACTGGTGGCAGAACTAAAGGTCGGCACCTGACGCAAGAATCGGTTACAACGAATCATCTACAAAGCACTAGTCGGGTCGTCGCGTTGGGAGAGTACGAACCAGCATCAGCGGGCTATCAACGAAATGGCCGACGTCGCACCAATCTTCGCCGAGGCTATGGCGCTCCACAAAGCCGGCCGGTTGGATGACGCCGAAAGAATCTATGGCCGCATCCTGGCGGCGCAGCCCAAGCATTTCGACAGCTTGCATTTGCTCGGTGTCATTTTCCTGCAGCGCGGCGATGCGGCGGCCGCCGTCAGGCAAATAGGCGCCGCCCTCAAGGTAGAACCCGGCCATATTCTTGCGTTGAACAACCGCGGCAATGCGTTCCAACAATTGCAGCGCTTCGGCGATGCGCTTGCGAGCTACGATCGGGCGCTCAGCGTACGGCCTGATTACGCCGAGGCGCTCACCAATCGCGGCGTGACGCTGAACGCGCTACGGCGATTTGACGAAGCTCTGGCGAGCTACGACCGGGCGATTATCCTGCGGCCGGATTCCATCGAGGCGCATTCGAATCGCGGCAACGTGCTCCAGGAGCTCAATCGGCTCGAGGAAGCCTTGGCCAGCTTCGATCGCGCGCTGGCGCTGCGGCCGGACTATGCCGAGGCGCATTACAATCGCGGCAATACGCTTCATGCGCTCAAACGCTACGACCAGGCGTTGGCAAGCCACGACCGCGCGCTGGCAGCGCGGCCGGATTATGTCGACGCCCTCACCAATCGCGGCGTGAGCCTGCACGCACTGAAACGGTACGACGAGGCGCTGGCGAGCCTCGACCGCGCGCTGGCGCTGCATCCGGACAATGTCGAAGCGCTCACCAATCGCGGCGTCACGCTCAACGCGCTGAAGCGATATGACGAGGCGCTCATAAGCTATGGAGGGGCGCTCGCCCTTTGCCCGCACGATACGGACGCGCTCACCAATCGGGGCGTCGCGCTGCATGAGCTGCAACGGATTGACGAGGCGCTTGAGAGTTACGACCGCGCGCTGACGCTGCGGCCGGACGATGCACAAGCGCTTTCTAATCGTGGTCATAGTTTGCACGAGCTGAAGCGATTCGAAGAGTCGCTTTCGAGTTGCGACCGCGCGCTGGCGCTGCGGCCCGAATTTGCCGATGCGCAGGCAATGCTCTCAATGGCCTGCAGCGGTTCGAAGAGGCGCTGGCGAGCTACGACCAAGCGCTGGCGCTGCAACCGGATTCCGCCAAGGCGCTCAGCAACCGGGGGATCGCGCTCCATGCTCTCAAGCGGTTCGACGATGAGTTGGCGAGCTATGCGCGTGCTCTCGCCGTACAACCGGATTGTCCCGACGCCCATTTCAATGCCGGTTGGTGCCGGATGCTGCGCGGCGATTTTCGCGGCTTTGACGAGTACGAGTGGCGGTGGAAAACCGACCGGTCAAAACATTTAACGCGGAATTTCGCGCAGCCGCTATGGACCGGTGCGAACGACGCGGCGAACCGGACCGTTCTTCTGCATGCCGAACAGGGGTTCGGTGACACCATCCAGTTTTGCCGTTACGTGCCGCTCGTCGCGCAGCGCGTCGCGCGTGATTGTGGAGGTGCAAGAGCCGCTCTACGGGTTGATCGGCGATCTTCCCGGTGTGACGCAAGCCGTATCGAGAGGCGAGACGCTTCCTGACTTCGATTTGCATTGTCCGTTGCTCAGCCTGCCGCTGGTGATGGGAATGGAGCTTGCGACCATACCGTCGAAGGTCCCTTATCTCTGCGCGCACCCGAAAGCCGTAGCGGAGTGGGATGCCCGGCTGGGCTTAAGGAACCGCCCGCGTATCGGCCTCGCGTGGTCCGGCAACCCCGCGCACAAAAACGATCGCAGCCGATCGATTGCGCTTGCGGCCTTTCTGCCGCTGCTGCGCTTTGATGCGACTTTTGTGAGCTTGCAGCCCAATGTTGCCGCCGTCGAGGCGGAGCTGTTGCGCGACCGCAGCGACATTGTTCATTTTGGCGAGCAGCTCAAAAATTTTCTCGGACACGGCGGCGCTGATATCGAATCTGGACGTCGTCGTCGCCGTGGATACCGCGGTTTGCCACCTTGCCGGCGCGCTTGCCAAACTGGTCTTCGTGCTGCTGCCCTTCGTGCCGGATTGGCGCTGGCTGCTCGATCGCGACGACAGCCCGTGGTACCCAACGGCGCGGCTGTTCCGGCAGAACGAAGACCGCGCGTGGGACGGTGTTATCGCGCGCATCGGCGCGGCACTGCGCCAACATTTCGCGGTCTGACTATTCGATCTGCGGAATCTTGGCATTCTTCACCAGGTCCTTGAAGAACGGCACGTCCTTGGCGATCCGGTCCTTGGCCACGGCGGCGTCGCCGACGATCGGTTCATAACCGACCTGGCGCACGCGCTGCTTGAGTTCGTCGCTCGCCATCACACCGAGGAACGCCTTGGTGAGTTGATCGACGATCGGCTGCGGCGTGCCGGCGGGCGCGAATACAAAATGCTCGGTGACGAGCGTGATGTCCGGAAAGCCTGCCTCGGTGAAGGTCGGCACATCGGGCAGCGTCGGCCAGCGCTGCATCGTCGTCAGCGCAATGCCTTTCATGACGCCGGCTTGCACCTGCGACTGCGCGCCGGGCAGCGCCGTGGAGAGCACATCCACCGTTCCGGTCAAAAGCGCTTGCGTCGCCGGCCCGCCACCATTGTAGGCGATGTTCGTGATCTCGACGCCCGCCTTCAGCTTGAACAGCTCCATTGTCAGCTGCGGCGTCGTGCCGTTGCCGGGGCTCGCATAATTCAGCTTGCTAGGGTCGGCCTTGGCGCGCGCGATCATGTCGCTCAGCGCATTGATGCCGTTATTGGCTTTCACGGCAAAAATATTCGGCGCGACCGGCAACGCCGCGATCGGCGCAAAATCCTTGAACGGATCGTAGGGGATGGTCTTGTAGAGGGCCGGATTGACCACGAAGGCGCTCGAGGTGAGCAACAGCGTGGTGCCGTCGGGATTGGCGCGCGCGACTTCGGCGGTGCCGATATTGGTGCCGGCGCCGGCGCGATTTTCAACGATGACGGTCGCCTTGAGTTCCTGCTGCAGCGGCTGTTGCAGCAGGCGGGCCAGCGTGTCGGAAGATCCCGCCGGCGCGAACGGAACGATGATCCGGATTGTCGTTGAGGGGGTGATCTGAGCGGAGGCGGGCGGTGCCGCGAGGGCGGCGAAGATCAGAGCGAGGCCGCCGGCCAGCGCGAATTGCAGCCCTGGTATGCGAAATAACCGAAACGTAAACGCTACGGCAAGGGCCGCGCAAACACCGTACGGATTCATTTATTCCCTCCCATTCGACCGAAACAGTTGTTTTGCCGTTCGAGTGCCCCGCATCGTGAATGCGTGGTTCCGCATTCTTACGCAATGCTGCATTGCACACAACCGCGACAGGAAAATTTAGCTATCTCAACACATCGTGCTTTTGACCGCAGCGTAAGCCGCTGTTAGATTCAATGCTTGCGCAACATGTGCGCTGTTATGTCCTGCATCACCAATCTCCGGGGAGAGTCACGGTGGTCACGATCGACGTCAACGGTACTCAACATCAAGTCGACATCGAGCCCGATACGCCACTGTTGTGGGTGTTGCGCGATGTCATCGGTCTCACCGGAACGAAATTCGGCTGCGGCATCGCGGAGTGTGGCGCCTGCACGGTTCACATCGACGGCAAGCCGATGCGCTCGTGCTCGGTGCCGATCGGCTTCCTTGACGGCGCCAAGGTGACCACGATTGAAGGCCTCTCCCCGGACAATAACCACCCGGTGCAGCGCGCGTGGATCGCGGAGGACGTTCCGCAATGCGGCTACTGCCAGTCGGGGCAGATCATGGCGACTGTCGCCTTCCTGAAAAATTTCCCCAACCCGACGGATGCCGATATCGACGCGAATATCACCAATATCTGCCGCTGCGGAACTTATGAGCGTCTGCGCCGCGCCATTCATCGCGCTGCCGACGCGATGAAAGCTTGAGGGAGGCCGCGATGAACGGAAGCCGCATCGCTTCAACTCTCACCCGCCGCCACTTCATCCTCACGTCCGCTACCGCGGCCGGTGGTTTCATGATCGGCATCGGCGCCGCTCCAGGCCCCGCCCGAGCGGCCACCGTCGTGGCGCAGCCTTGGAATGACGACAACGCCTATGACCCGAACGAAATCGACGCGTGGATCGCCATCGATCCGGATGATTCCATCCTCATTCGCTATCAGCGATCGGAGATGGGCCAGGGCAGCATGACCGCGCTGCCGATGATCATCACCGAGGAACTGCAGTGCGACTGGTCGAGAGTGCGCATCGAATATGCTTCGCCGAACCGCAACATCCGCGAGAGCAGGGTCTATGGCGACATGTTCTCGAACGGCAGCCGCTCGGTGCGGGCGTCGCAGAAGAAGATGCAGCAGGTCGGCGCCAGCGCGCGCGAGCGCCTGATCGCGGCCGCGGCGACGAGCTGGAACGTGCCGGCATCGGAATGCACGGCAGCGTCGAGTGTGGTGACTCACGCGCCTTCGGGCCGCACCTTGCGTTTCGGTGAGTTGGCCGCCGCCGCGGCGAAGGTTGCGCTTACCAAGGAGCCGGCGATCAAGAAACCCGATCAGTTCACCTTCATCCCCAGGCCGATGCCGCGCGTCGACGTGGTCCACAAGACCGACGGCTCGGCCAAGTTCGGGATCGACGCGCAGGTTCCGGGCATGGTGTTCGCCGCGATCACGGCCTGCCCCGTCCCCGGCGGCAAGCTCAAGAGCGTCGATGAGTCCGTGCTTGCCGGCGCGCCGGGCATTCTCCAGGTGGTGAAGCTCGAGCATGCGATGGCGGTGGTCGCAACCGAAAGCTTCTGGCGTGCAAAGCGGGCGCTCTCTCGGCTGCAGCCCGAATGGGATGTCGGCGAGGCCGGCAAGGTCGACAGCGAGCAGCTTTCGGAAGCTTTCCATGCGGCGCTGAGCGAGCCCATGCTGACCGCACGCAACGACGGCAATGTCGATCAGGCCATGACGGGCGCGGCGAAGACGTTCGAGGCCGTCTACGAGACGCCTTATCTCTCGCATTCGCCGATGGAGCCGATGAATGCGACCGTACACTTGCAACCCGACCGGCTTGATGTGTGGGTTGGAACGCAGGCGGCGGAGGGGGCGCTCCTGGCGGCGGCGCGCTTCTCCGGCCTGAAGCCGGAGCAGGTTTATATCCACAACGCCTTCGTCGGCGGCGGCTTCGGCCGCCGCGACGCCGACGATGAGGTCGCGCAAGCCATCGCTATCGCCAAGGCCGTCAATCGGCCGGTCAAGCTGGTCTGGACGCGCGAGGAGGATACCAGACAGGACAAGTTCCGCCCGCATGCGGTGGTTGCCTTCAAGGCCGGCGCTGGCCCCGACGGTATGCCGACCGCTTGGTCGATGCGCGCCGTGACCTCATCCATCTTCGCTTCGGTCGGCAGGCAGTTTCCCGCCAATAAAGTCGAGCCGCAATCCGTCGCCGGATTGGCCGACAACGGCTACAAGGTGGCGAACACACGTGTGGAGGCTTTGATCAAGAACACGCACATGCCGGTGTGGTTCTGGCGCGCACCCGGCGCGAACCAGAACGTCTTCGCGATCGAGAGCTTCCTCGACGAGATAGCATCGGGGAGCGGCCTCGATCCCTATCAGGTCCGCCGCAAGCTGCTTGAAGGGAAGCCCGACTGGCTCAAGGTGCTGGATACCGCCGCGGAGAAGGGCGATTGGGGCAAGCCGTTGCCGCATGGGAGCGGCCGCGGCATCGCCATCTGCGAAGACACAGACAGTCTTTGCGCGCAAGTCGCCGAGGTCACCGTCAGCCCGAGCGGCGCAGTGAAGGTCAATCGCGTCACTGTCGCGCTCGACACACGCTACATGGTCAATCCGCTGACCATCGCCGAACAGGCCGAGGGCAGTGTGATCTTTGGGTTGAGCGCCGCGCTCTACGGCAAGATCACGGTCAAGGATGGCGTTCCGGTGCAGGGCAACTTTGACACCTACCGCATGGTGCGCCTTGCGGAGGCGCCGAAGATCGACGTCCATCTGGTGCCGGGCGGCGGCGAAAAATGGGGCGGCGCGGGCGAGCCCGCAACTCCACCAATCGCCGCCGCGGTGGCAAACGCGATCTTCGCCGCGACCGGCAAGCGCATTCGCTCGCTGCCGATCATCGATCACGATCTGGCAGGATCGGCATAGCGGACATTACGCGCCACCAACGCGCGGCCCATTCCGGCCGCGCTCCAAATTCGCATGCGGTCAATCAAAGAGCGCCGTGGCAATGCCTGCTCCGGGAGGCGGGAAGACGTGACAACAGTTTCAAGAACAATTCTTTGCGCGCTGTTCCTCTCGCTTGGAGCGGTAACGGCGCGCGCCGACGACGCCGCACCTGCGAAAAACTCCGGCGAATATCTGGCCCGTGCCGGCGATTGCGTCGCCTGCCACTCGGTGCCCGGCGGCAAGGCCTTTGCCGGCGGCCTGAAAATGGGCAGCCCGCTCGGCGCGATCTATTCGACCAATATCACGCCTGATCCCGAAACCGGCATCGGCAACTATACGCTAGAGGATTTCGATCGCGCCGTTCGTCAAGGCGTCGCCAAGGACCGGCACCGGCTCTATCCGGCGATGCCCTATCCGTCTTACGCCAAGCTCACCGATGACGATGTGAAGGCGCTCTACAATTTCTTTATGAAGGACGTGCCGGCGGTTCATCAAGCCAACAAGCCGAACGAGATTCCATCGCTGCTCAGTTTCCGCTGGCCGCTCGCGATCTGGAACCTCGTCTTCACCACAAGCGGCAGCTATGTCGCCAAGCCCGAGCACGACGCGGTGTGGAATCGGGGCGCCTATCTGGTGCAAGGCCTCGGCCATTGCGGCGCCTGCCACACGCCGCGCGGCATCGCCTGGCAGGAAAAGGCGCTCGACGAAAGCGGCTCGAATTACCTTGCCGGCGCCTTGCTCGATGCCTGGCTCGCGGCAAACCTGCGCGGCGATCAGCGCACCGGCCTCGGCCAATGGTCGCAGGCCGATCTCGCCGAGTTTCTCAAGTCCGGTCACAACCGCGACGGCACCGCGTTCGGCTCGATGATTGACGTCGTCAACAACAGCACGCCTTATCTATCCGACGCCGACATCAATGCGATCGCGGTCTATCTCAAATCGCTGCCCGCGGGCGGCGATCAGGCGGCTTATGCTTATAACGATGCGACCACAACCGCGCTGCACAGCGGCCATGCGACGGAACCTGGCGCCGCGACCTATGCCACCAGTTGCGCGTCGTGCCACGGGCTCGACGCCAAAGGTTTTGCGCCGTATCTGCCGCCGCTGGCCGGCAATCCGACCGTGCTCGGCGGCGATCCGTCATCGCTCATCAATCTTGTGCTCAACGGCTCGGTACCGCTCGTCGTCAAAGGCACGCCAGACGCCTATCGGATGCCGCAGTTCCGGCTGCAGCTCACCGATCAGGAGATCGCCGACGTGGTGACGTTCATCCGGGGCGGCTGGGGCAATCAGGCGTCGGCGGTGACGGCCGCGCAGGTCGCGGAATTGCGCAAGTCGACCGATCCGACCAGCGATCAGGTGGTTATTCTCAAGATGCGATGAGGCTGCATCGTCGCCTTTGTTGAGTCGCGCGAAGCCAGCTACTGAGGCAGATTACCCCATTGATTGCACGCCCAAGCGGTGCCTGAGAGGAATTCGAAGTCAAGGATGACCATAGGGCGTCCGCGCCGACGCCCTATGGTCACCGCCTCTGGCGGCGGCCGCTTCGCGGCCGTCCTTGAGTTCGAATTCCTCTCAGGCAAAATGGTGGGCACGCAATCGATGGCGACTTGGCGCTGCGGGCAGCGCTGTCTCATGTCTGCCGCGCCAGAGACCGAAAGAGCAGGGCAATGCATCAATCGTCGCACGTGCCGGAAACATCGTTCCGCGTCGAAGAAGCGACGATCGATGAGTTGCACCAGGCCATCAAATCCGGGCGAACCACATGCGCCGATGTCACCCGGCAATACATCGCCCGCGCGCGCGCCTTCAGCGGCGTCGCCACTGTGCTGGTGACGCAAGACGGCGCGCCGGTGCCGGAGCGAACCGGCACCGTGCGTGCCGGCGCGCCGCTCAAGTTTCCGACCGACACCGTGAAGGCATCGTCCTTCCTGCCCGATCTCGACAAGTACAAGGGCCCGCCGCTCGAATACGGCCGGATGGAGCCGACCGCGTCCGATCCGGGCGTCTATCAGCAGTTCGGCATGATCGCCGGCATTCGCAATGCCGGGCAGGTGAATGGGCTCGCGACGCTGAATATCCGCGGCGAGCGCTCGGTGACCTGCAAGGGTGAGTTCGATCGCCATCCCGCGCTCGGTCCATTGCCTCCCGGCGCGCCGCCGGTCTGCGAATATTTCCGGCAGTTGCCTGACGCGCTGGAACGGGCCGAGGAATTGGACAAATCCTTCGGCCGTAATCCGGACCTTGAAAAGATGCCGATGTACGGCGTCGTGTTCTCGTTCAAGGATCCGTTCGACACCAAGGATATGCGCTCGACCGGCGCCGGCGATGCCGCCTACGACATCGACTTTCCGCCGCGCGATCACGTTCTGGTCGAGCAATTGCGCAACAAGGGCGCGATCATTTACGCCAAGGCGCTCAACACCGAATATAACGGGCGCGCTGGCAATCCGGGCGGCCGCAATGTTCCAGAAAAAGTTCTACCGTCGACGCTCGGCTATCAGCGCAGCACCTGGGGCGGCAACCCGGTCAATCCCTACGACACCACGCGCTCGGCCTCGCTCGGGTCGAGTTCGGGCTCCGGTGTCTCGGTGAGTACCAACATGGTCATGGCGAGCCTTGGCGAGGAAACCCGCGCGTCATGTCGCGGGCCGGCCAATCACAATGCGGTGGCACTGCTCTTGCCGCATAAGGCGATGCTGGGCTTTGACGGCGGCGCAATCGGCGCCGATATCTATTGCGACCGCAGCGGCATCTTGTGCCGCACCATCGCGGACTGCGCTAAAGTGCTCGATGCGCTGAAGGATCCGATTGAGGGCTATTACGATCCGCGCGATCCGTTCACGACCGTACCGCGCTCGTCGGTGCTGAGCGGGCCCTATGCGGGCCACGCAGCCAATAGCGGCACGTCCGGCGCACTCAAAGGCATGCGCCTCGGCATCATCCGCGAATCGATGCTGATCCGGCCAAACTCCAAGACCGAAGAGCCGATCGTCACCGCTGTGGCGCGGGAGATCAAAACGGTGCTCGGCGGCAAGCTCGGCGCGACGCTTGTCGAATCGTCCGATCCGCTGTGGGTGCGCGATCCCGAAGTCGAATTGATGATGACGGATTTCCGCCGCGCGCTGGCGCGGCTCGTGCCGGTGTTCATGCCCGATCTCTTGTTTCGGCTCGGCCGCGACGGCAAGCCGCTGTTCAAGGAATTCGCGGCGGCGATCGCGCCGACGGAATTCGTGCCCGGAAAGATTTTCGGCTCAGGCAAAATGAAGCCGATCGATTATCTGGTCGAGCTTGCCGAGGGCTTGATCGCGCCGCCGGCCAATCTCGATATCTCAACCATCCAGCAACAGCAATTGGCCAATACGTTCCGCTTCCACATCCCGCAATATCTGACGCGCCGCGCGCTCGACTGGAAGAAAGCAGGCTTCACCGAGACGTTGACCGACTTCGCGACGCTCAACGCGCGCTCGAAATATTGGGGCGACGACCAGCGGGCCGCCTTCAAGAATTGGGAGGAGGTCGCCGACCCCCGCAATCCGCTCGGCGGCCGGCAAGGGGTGAACGAGCGCATCATGCTTCGCGAACTGCTACGGCGCGTCGACATGATGGTGATCCTCGAAAACAAGCTCGATGCGCTGGTGCGGCTGCATACGCCGTGGCCGCCCGGGCTGATTGGACATGCCTATCAGTACGACATCGAAAGCAATCTCAGCCCGGAATCGCTCTATGGACCAAATGCCGGCTTGACCGAAGTGCTGATCCCGGCGGGCTACGTCACGACGGCCTACGACCCTGTCTATAAATTGAACGAGGATGGCACCCGTTACATCTCGGCGCCATCGCTCAAGCCGACGACGATCCCAGCGCCGGGGCTGCCGTTCTCGCTGGTGTTCCGCGCCGAGCCTGGCAGGGAAGACGTGCTGCTGAAAGTCGCCTCGGCCTACGAGGCCGCTTCCAGGCGCCGCATCCCACCGCCTAATTTCGGGCCGCTGCCGCGCGGAAGAATTTGAGTCATCGACGCTGGCACGGGCTATTCCAGGGCCACGGACAAGCATCGCTTCACTCCGGCTGGATGCCGGCGAATTTGATGACCTTGGCCCATTTCTCGGTTTCGGCGGCGATGAATTTCGCAAAATCGTCGGGCGAACCCGGCGACAGATCAACCCCGAGATCGACAAGGTGGCCTTTGACCGTCGTATCGGCCAGCGCCGCGTTGATCTCGGTGTTGAGCTTGATGACGATGTCTTTCGGCGTGGCTTTTGGCGCGACGATGCCGTACCAGCCCGCCGCTTCGTAGCCCGGCAGAAATTCGTTTAGCGCCGGCAAATCGGGCAAGGCCGCCTGCCGGTTTTTCGTCGTCACCGCCAGCGCGCGGAGCTTGCCGGCCTTGATGTAGCCGAGCGATGCCGGCATGGCGCTGAATATGACCGGGATCTGACCGCTCATCACATCCGGCAGCGCCAGCCCTTCGCCCCGATAGGGGACGTGAGTCATCTGCACGCCCGCCATCATGCAGAACAGCTCTTCGGCGACATGCGCAGGCGCGCCGGTGCCGCCCGAAGCCATGGTGACCTTGCCCGGATTGGCTTTGAGATAAGCGATAAACTCGGGGATTGTCTGCGCCGGAAACGATGGCGTCACCTCAACGACCAGCGGAATACTGCCGATGCTGGCGACCGGCGCGATATCACGGATGAAGTTGAATTTGAGATTATTGAACAGCGTCGCGTTGATGGCGTTGCTCGATATCGCGACCAGAAGCGTGTAGCCGTCGGGCGCCGAGTTCACGACATATTCGGTCGCGATATTGCCGCTGGCGCCGGTGCGATCGTCGACGATGAACGGCTGCCCAAGCTTTTCCGACAGCCATTGCCCGGCCACCCGCGCGATGATGTCAGGCGAGCCGCCGGCCGGAGTTTCGCCGATTAGATGTACCGGCCGCACCGGAAAATCCTGTGCCGCCGCCATTCGCGGCAGCGCCCCGAGTGCAGCAATGCCGGTTGCCGCTTGTAGAAATTGCCGACGTTGAAATTTCATGATGCCGCTCTCTCCGGGTTTAGCGGCGGCGATCATGTCAGCAATCGGCAAAAAGCAGTAGTGCCAATAGAGCCGTTCTGTCTTGGTTCATGGCGCCAGCGCGCTCGGCGCAGCGGCCGCGTCGCCCGCTTGAGGTCGAAGACGGGCAGAAGTTTGCGCCGTGCCTAGCTCGAGCTCGCCGATGCCGGGGTGAATTTCAGCGCCACGCCGTTCATGCAGTAGCGCAGCCCGGTCGGTTTCGGGCCGTCGTTGAAGACGTGGCCGAGATGGCTGCCGCAGCGGTGGCACGATACGGCCGTGCGCGTCATGCCGAACGTATGATCCGTCGTTTCGTCGACGGCGTTGTCGAGCGGCGCCCAGAAGCTCGGCCAGCCGGTACCGCTTTCGAATTTGGTCTTCGAGGAATAGAGCGGCAGGTCACAGGCAGCACACGAGAAGGTGCCGTTGCGGTGCTCGTCGAGCAACGCACTGGTGAACGGCCGCTCGGTGCCCTCCTGACGCAGCACGTCGTATTGCGCGGGCGTCAGGAGCTTGCGCCACTCATCGTCGGTATGGGTGACTTCGTAGCTGTGGGTGGCGGTCGTCGCGGCGTGCGGCCGCGTCAGGCGCGTGAAGGCGAGCGCCAGTCCTGCGCCACTGGCGTACAACATATGTCGGCGTGTAAACATGAAGTTTCCTCCAGGACCGAATAAGACCGAATAGGCGTTGCCGGTGTTGTAGCGCAATTCTCTTCCCAAGTGGTGTATCCGCGCGCTATTTGATTGCGGCTCAACGAAAGCTCACACAGAGTTGATGTGGGCCCAAAAGCCCCGCGCAAAAGACCCGTAGCCAAAGGGTCAGAAAAAAAGCTGAACCAAGGGAGACACCGCGTGTCGCCGCAAATCGAAATCAAGGTGTTGAGTACGACCGCCATGAAAATGGTGTTCGAGGAACTGGCGCCGCAATTCGAGCGCGAAACCGGCAACCGCCTCGCGGTTGAGCTCGGGCCGTCCCTGCGGCTCGAGGCGCGGCTTGGCGGCGGCGAAGCGGCGGATGTCGCGATCGTGACCTCGGGCGGCGCCAAGGATTTGATCGGCAGCGGCAAGATCGTTGCCGGAAGCCTGGTTGATGTGGCGCGGTCTTCGATCGGCATCTGCATTGCCAAGGGCGCAGCGCGGCCGGATATTTCTTCGGCCGATGCATTCAAGCGCGCCATGTTGGCCGCCAAATCGGTCGCTT
>DASQRX010000060.1:0-85728 GCA_035642635.1 Xanthobacteraceae bacterium | reverse complement strand
ACGGAAGCCGTGCCGGTAAGCCACCAGGATCATCGTGGCGTCGCGGTGGCCGTAACGGTTGCGCTTGGCCGCTGCCATCAGTCGCTCAACCTCGCCGTCAGTCAAATGCTCGCGGGTCCGCAGGGCGGCATTAGGCAGCCGCGTGGGCGTGACTGTTCGTTTTTCGATGCTTGGCGTGGCGGCGAGCGCGAGCTGCAGAATCCGCTCGGCGCGGTACAGATGGGCCTGATCTATGTCAATCCGGAAGGGCCTAACGGCAATCCGGATCCGATCAAGGCCGCCAAGGACATCCGCGAAACGTTCTTCCGCATGGCGATGAACGACGAAGAGACTGTCGCGCTGATCGCCGGCGGCCACACTTTCGGCAAGACCCACGGTCGCCGGCGATGCGTCGCTGCTCGGCCCGGAGCCGGAAGGCGCCGCCATCGAGGGTCAGGGCCTCGGCTGGAAGAGCAAGCATGGCACCGGCTCAGGCGCCGACGCCATCACCGGCGGTCCGGAAGTCACCCGGTCGCAGACGCCGACGAAATGGAGCAACCACTTCTTCGACAATCTGTTTAAATACGAATGGGAACTGACCGCGAGCCCGGCCGGTGCCAAGCAGTGGAAGGCGAAGGGCGCTGAAGCTACGATCCCGGACGCCCACGACAAGTCGAAGAAGCATGTGCCGCCATGCTGACCACGGACCTCTCGCTGCGGCTCGATCCGGCCTACGAGAAGATCTCGCGGCGCTTCTACGAGCATCCGGACCAGTTCGCCGACGCATTTGCCCGCGCGTGGTTCAAGCTCACGCACCGCGACATGGGCCCGATCGCGCGTTACCTCGGCCCGCTCGTTCCGAAGGAGACGCTGATCTGGCAGGACCCCATCCCGGCGGTCAATCATCCGCTGATCGGAGAGCCGGACATTGCGGCCCTGAAGGGCAAGATACTCGCGTCTGGCCTGTCCGTTTCACAGCTGGTCTCGACCGCCTGGGCTTCGGCCTCGACATTCCGCGGCTCCGACAAGCGTGGTGGAGCGAACGGCGCGCGCATCCGCCTCGCGCCGCAAAAAGACTGGGACGTCAACCAGCCGGCTCAGCTGGCGAAGCTGCTGCAGACGCTTGAAGCGATCCAGAAAGAGTTCGACGCTTCACAGTCCGGCGGGAAAAAGGTTTCGCTTGCGGATCTGATCGTTCTCGGCGGCGGCGTAGCCGTCGAGGCAGCTGCCAGGAAGGCCGGGCACGACGTGAAGGTTCCCTTCTCGCCGGGACGTATGGACGCATCGCAGGAGCAAACAGACGCGCACTCCTTCGCCCCGCTCGAGCCGACCGCCGACGGTTTCCGCAACTATCTCCGCGGCAAGCAGCTCATGTTGTCTGAGGAGGCGTTGGTGGACCGGGCGCAATTGCTGACGCTGACGGCGCCTGAGATGACAGTGCTCGTCGGCGGCCTGCGCGTGCTGGGCGCAAATGCCGGTCAGTCCAAACATGGCGTCTTCACCAAGCGGCCGGAGACGCTGACGAATGACTTCTTCGTCAACCTGCTCGACATGGGCACGCAATGGCAGTCGTCCGCTGGCTCTGACGGCGTGTACGAGGGGCGCGACCGGAAGACGAACGAGGTCAAGTGGATCGGCACCCGTGCCGACCTGATCTTCGGTTCGCACTCGCAGCTGCGGGCTCTCGCGGAAGTCTATGCATGCGCGGACTCGACGGAGAAGTTTGTGAAAGACTTCGTGGCGGCATGGACCAGGGTGATGAACCTGGACCACTTCGCGGAATAAAGCCTCTTCGCAGCAAGTATTGCGAGCGGCGCGGCGACGCGCCGCTCGTTTTGTTTTTGAATACGCTAGTCGGCAACCGCCATGTGTTCGGTATCGGCCGGGCCCGCCGACCGCTTGAACACCAGCAACAGCGGGAACACCGCCAGCGTCGCAAGCATCAGGAGCTTATAGTCGTCGACATAGGCGATGATCTGCGCCTGTTCGGTGATGACGGCGTCAAGCGCGGCGCGGCCGGCCGCGGTCAGCGGATCCCAAAAATGCGTCACCGCGGGATTATCAAAACCGCGGTTCACCGCGGTGACATGCGAAGCGATGTCGGCGTGATTGGCCTGGACGTTGCGCGTCAGAAGCGCATTCACCACCGAAATGCCGACGCTTGAGCCGATATTGCGCGACAGGTTATAGAAGCCGGCGCCTTCGGTGCGCTGCTCGGCCGATAGCGTCGACAAGGTCGCAGCGCTCAGCGGCACAAACAAGAAGCCGAGGCCAACGCCTTGCACGACGCCGACGCCGATGATCGAGGACTCCGAGACATCCGGCGTCCAGCCGGTCATGGCGCTGAACGACCAGGCTGTCAGCCCAAGTCCGACGCCGAGCAAGATGCGGGTGTCCATGCGACCGACCAGCCGGCCGACGATCAGCATCGAGGCCATGGTGCCGACGCCGCGCGGTCCCATGACCAAGCCGGCGGTAACGACCGGATAGTTCATCAGCTCTTGCAGATAGGGCGGCTGCAGCGCCAGCGACGAGTAATAGGTCAGACCCACGATCGAGACGAACACGACACCGGCGGCGAAATTGCGGTCGCGGAACAGATCCGGCCGCACGAAGGGTTTTTTGGCCGTGAACGTGTGGACGAGGAAAAGATAAAACGCCGAGGCCGCCACGATAGCCTCAATGGTAATCTCGCCGGAGCTGAACCAGTCCTTGATCTCGCCGCGGTCGAGCATCACTTGCAGCGCGCCGAGCGTGACGCTCAAAGTACCGAAGCCGAACCAATCGAGCTTCTCACCTTCGCGTCGCGGCGTGTCGGGCAGAAACGCGATCATGCCGAGGAGACAGAGGATCCCGATCGGCAGATTGATATAGAAGACGTAGCGCCAGCTATAATTCGCCGTGAGCCAGCCGCCCAACACCGGGCCGAGTACCGGCCCGACCATCACGCCGACGCCGAACAAAGCCATCGCGAAGCCGTGGCGCTGTTTCGGATAGACGGTGAACAGCATCGATTGCGACAGCGGCACCAGCGCCGCACCGAAAGCGCCTTGCAGCGCACGGAACAGCACGATCTGCACCAGCGACTGCGCCATGCCACAGAGCATTGAGGCGATGGTGAAGCCGCCGACAGACGCCAAAAACAGGCGTTTGACGCCGAACCGGCCGGCGAGAAATCCGGTCGGCGGCGTCATAATGGCCGCGGCGACGATGTAGGACGTCAGCACCCAATCGATCTGGTCCTGGCTCGCCGCGACGCTGCCTTGCATATAGGGCAGCGCGACATTGGCGATGGTGGTGTCGAGCGCCTGCATCAGCGTGGCGAGGATCACGCAGAGCGTGACCATGCCGACATTGATGCCGTCCGCTGTACGCTCGGCGGCCATGATACTTACCAGCCAAAGATATGCGGCAGCCCGCGCGCGTGGCCGGTATCGACATTGACCTCGACGCTCATTCCGGCGCGCAGCGGCGGCAGTTTCCGATCGCTAGTATCGACGCGCACGCGCATCGGCACGCGCTGCACGACCTTCACCCAATTGCCGCTGGTGTTCTGCGCCGGCAGCAGCGAAAATTCCTGCGCCGCCGCCGGGCTGATGCTTTGCACGGTGCCGTGCCAGACCGCATCCGGATAAGTGTCGACCGTCACCGTGACCGGCTGTCCGGCGTGAACATAAGTGAGTTCGGTTTCTTTGGGATTGGCATTGACCCAAAGATGATCGGTGTCGACCAGATAGAAGGCGGTCGTCGAGGCCGCAAGATATTTGCCGGGTGCAATGCTGGGCACGTTTGTCACCGTGCCGGCGAACGGCGCCTTGATCACCGTGTGATCGAGCTGGCGCTGCGCTTCCTCGACTTGCGCCCGCGCCTGCAAATATTGCGGATGCTGGGGCGTCGGGCTATCGGCGATGCCGCCAAGCCGCGCCAATTGCGTCGCCGCCTGCTGGTGCAGCGATTCGAGCTTGCTCTTGTCGTTCAAGAGCGTGTATTGCGCCTGGTCGAACACGGCTTGCGAAACCGTGCCACTGTGCACCAGCATGTTCTCGCGGTTGTAATTTGCCTGATCGAGATCGACCTGCGCCTGCTGCGCCGCGGCGTCGCTCAACATATGCTTATAGTCTTGCTTCATCGCGTCGATCGAGAGCGTAGTCTGCGCCAGATTGGCTTTGGCGTTGTCGAGCGCGATCTGAAACTGGCGCGGATCGAGACGATAGAGAATTTGTCCAGCACTGACGTGTTGGTTGTCCATCACGTCGACAGCTTGCACCAGGCCCGCGACGTCGGTCGAAATGCCGACCTTGTCGGCGTCGACATAGGCGTCGTCGGTCGACATGATCTTGCCGCCGCTGAAATAGAAATAGCCGCCGACAATCAGCGCGACCGGCAGCAGGCCGAACAAGGCCCAGCGCGTGACGCGCTTGCGGTCGAAGCCTCTAGCGTCATCAGCAGACTGATCCACGGGCCGCGACTCAGCCGTGACTGGTCGTGTTTCGCGGAGCTCCGGCGCTTCATCGCGCTCGGGCAATGCCGGCACGGATTTGAGGGCGCGTTCAGCCATAGCGATGCTCTCCGCCTTCCCTCGCCAGCGCCGCCGCGGCATGCTTTTGCTGGATCGCCTGGCGCAGGTTCTCCTTCACGGTGGCGAGCTTCGTCACCATCATCTCGACGTGCTCGCGCTCGACGCCGGCGAGCGCCGTCGTCATCAATTCCTCGCCCAGATCGCCGAGCTGATCGAGCAGAGGCTTTGCCTTGGGTGTGAGGTAGAGGAGCTTGGCGCGGCGGTCGTTGGGGTCGGGCCGCCGTTCGATCAGGCTGCATTCGCAAAGCCGGTCGAGCAAGCGGGTCAGCGTAATGGGTTGCAGATCGAGCATCTCGGCGAGCTCCGCCTGATTCAGCCCCTCGAACCGGTCAAGACGCGCCAGCACCACCCATTGGGCGCGGGTGATGCCGAACTGGCTGGCTTTGTGGTCCGCATAAGTCCGAAGCATTCTGGCTACATCATTGAGAGTAAAAGCGAATTCTCTGCTTAGCGAGCGAGGGAGCATCACCGCCTCCAAAAGCGTCCAGACACCCAAGCGGAACGGACGCAAACGTAATATAAGCTTACTTATTAAATCTGGGTGTGAAAAGCACTGCAAGGCAGTCCTGCATCGGGCTCATTGCGGCAGGGCCGGATAAGCGCCTTCAGTCCAGCCCGAGCTCGGCAAAGGCAGTCATGTGCTGGTCGGCGGAGCTCTCTGAAAAGCAGCAAAACACGACGCGATTGATGCCCCAGGGCGCAGCCGTTAGCTCAGCAACGACCGTGCCGACCGCGATCCGCGCGGCGCGACCGGGCGGAAAGCGATAAATGCCGGTGGAAATCGCCGGATACGCGATCGATGCCTGGAGGTGCGTGGCGGCAAGTTCGAGGGCTGTGCGGTAGCACGAGGCGAGTTGCGCATCTTCCTCGCCGGCGCCGCCGCCCCAGACCGGGCCGACGGCATGGATGACGTATTTGGCCGGCAGCCGAAACCCGGACGTGATTTTCGCGTCGCCGGTCGCGCAACCGCCAAGTTTTTCGCATGCCGCGAGCAATTCCGGCCCCGCCGCGCGATGAATCGCACCGTCGACTCCGCCGCCGCCGAGCAAGCTCCGGTTCGCCGCATTCACGATGGCATCGACGGCAAGCGTCGTAATGTCGGCCACGCAAACTTCGAGCCGGGCGGAGCCGACATCGGCGATCAGGAGTGGCGACAGGTCGGACATGGTCCGAAGCTTATCAGAACGTCATGCCCATTCGGCTTTGGCCTCGTCGTGCAGGTCGACGGTGCTCCTCACGCCGATGTCGTCAAAATGTTCGTCGAGGAACCGCCGCGCGGCGCGTTTGCCGCTGAGATGCAGCATGTCGAAGAAATCATAATCGGTCGAAAGCTTGCTGAAAGCATCGAAATGCGTGCCGAAGCGATTGAGCACGATGCGGTGCACGTTGATGCGCCGGTATTGTCCGGGCCCGGTGCCGCGCGGCAGCCGGCCTTGATCGATCAGCCGCGCGACAAACTCAATAGCGCGGAATTCGTCGATCAGCGAGGAGTTGAAGGTGATTTCGTTGATACGATTCATGATCTCGCGGGCGGAGGTCGGCGTCGACTTCCGCTCCAGCGGATTGATCTCGACCACCAGCACATCTTCAGTGCTGGTGGTACGAAAAAAGGGAAAGATGACCGGATTGCCGCGATATCCGCCGTCCCAATAAGGCACGCCATCGATTTCAACCGCGCGAAACAAAGTGGGCAGGCAAGCTGAAGCCATGACGGCGTCGGCGGTGATCTTCTCGCGGCCGAAAATGCGCACGCGCCCGGTGTGAACGTTGGTCGCCGAAATGAAAATCTGCAGATCGTTGTTGGCGCGCAGCTTCTCGAAATCGACAAAACGATCGATCAGATCCTTCAGCGGATTGATGTTCAGGGGGTTGACGTCATAGGGCGAGAAATAGCGTGAAACCGCGTTGAACCAGGCCTGCACGGGCGCGCCTTCGAGCGGCGTGAACGACAATAGCCGTTCCATAACGGCGCGTTGTATGGCCGGCAAATTTCCGGTGCTCGACGCCGCCCGCCAGAAATCGCCGAGCCGTTTCTGCGCCTCTCCGCGGCCGCCGCGGGTGAGACCGTCGGCCAGCATCACGGCATTGACCGCGCCGGCCGAGGTGCCGGACACGCCTTCAATCACAAGACGTTCGTCACTCAGAATCTGCTCGAGCACGCCCCAGGTGAACGCACCATGCGCACCGCCGCCTTGCAGCGCGAGATTGATGCGCTTCGTCGACGACGCGGCTGTTTTGCTTGCCGCGCGTCCAGGGAGAATTGCCGAGAGAATATTTTTCATGCCAAGGTTTTCATGCCCAAGACTATGATCCGATTAAGTTGAATCGGATTATGGTCTCGCATTTTCGTTGGAGCGTGATCTTTTCGGAAAACCGGTTGCCACTTTTCCGGATCATGCTCTAAGGCATGATGGCTATTCCGCGGTCCAGCCGCCGTCGATCGAGAGATTGGCGCCGGTGATCGACCGCGCGGCATCGGAGGCGAGATAGACGGCGAGATCGGCGACTTCGTCGACGGTGACAAATTCTTTGGTCGGCTGCGCCGCCAACAACACGTCGCGCTTGACTTGCTCCGCCGTCATGTTGCGCGCCTTCATCGTGTCGGGGATCTGCTTTTCGACGAGCGGCGTCCAGACATAGCCGGGGCTGATGCAGTTCGCGGTGACGCCGAAGGTCGCGACTTCGAGCGCGACGGTCTTGGTGAGACCGGCCAGGCCGTGCTTGGCGGTGACGTAAGCCGATTTGAATGGCGAGGCGACCAACGAATGCGCCGACGCCGTATTGATGATGCGGCCCCATTTACGCGACTTCATGCCGGGCACGGCGGTGCGGATGGTGTGAAATGCCGATACCAGATTGATGGCGATAATCAGATTCCATTGGTCGATCGGAAATTCCTCGATCGGCGCGACGTGCTGGATGCCAGCATTGTTGACCAGAACATCGAGCGACCCAAATGTCGTCTCGCTGGTCTTGATCATGTCGGCGATCTGATCCGGCTTGGTCATGTCGGCCGCCGAATAGATCGCCTTGACGCCGAAATCCTTCTCGATGTTGCTGCGCTCTTTTTCGATCGCGTCTTTGTCGCCGAAACCATTGATGGTGATATTGGCGCCCTGTCCGGCAAAGGCGCGCGCCATGGCGAGACCAATGCCCGAGGTCGAACCCGTCACCAGTGCGGACTTTCCTTTCAGCATGATAACCCCCAATTCAATGATGATACTTGATGGTGCGAATGGCGCTCCACGGGAGGATCCATGGGAGGACGCCGGAGGGCGCGAGAATTTGCAAAAACCGGCCGGAACTGTGAGGCGCTTCCTATTGCGGCGCAACATAAAAATCGGCAGAGCCGTCACGTTTTCGCGATCCCCGACTGATGCGCTACACTCGAATAGGTTTGAGCTATTAGGCCGATACGTTTGGGCTATTAGAATGACCGAGCGATGACGAATATGCCCCGCACCGTGTTCCTTGCGCCCGACCACGATCATGACCGTTGCACCAGCGCGGCGATCGCGCATGCGGAAGCGCATTGCGCTCAACGCGCGCAACGGCTCACGCCGATCCGCCGCCATGTGCTTGAAGCGCTTTTAGCGAGCCACAAACCGCTCGGCGCCTATGAGATCATCGAGCACTTAGCGCAAAAGAATTCGGCGCAACAGAATTCGGCGCAACAAACCTTGGCGGCACAAAAAACTCGTCCGGCGCCGATCACGATTTATCGTGCGCTCGACTTTTTGCGCGAGAACGGCCTCGTGCATCGCATCGAGAGCCGCAACGCCTTCGTCGCCTGCGCCCACAATCACGGCGACAACGACCTTGTCGTTTTCCTGATTTGCGAAAAGTGCGGCGCGGTCGGCGAAGCGCCCGGCGGCGGCGCCGCCGAGGCGCTCAAGTCATCGGCGCGCGCGGCGGGCTTTGCGCCGAAGAGCCCGCTGATCGAGATCGCCGGCATTTGCTCGCACTGCCGCGAAAGCTGACTGGTTTCTTCGCTGGCGCACGGTGCTTTGCTCTAGGATTTCGGCATCCTGTAGCGCCGGCGATAAACGCCGGTCTGGAATGCCAAAGCATCCCGTGTTTCCACCAGCCGTGACCGAGCCTCGTCGGACAGCACCTCGTAGCGTCCGATCCAACTTTCGCGCTTCACCGGCAAACACTGCGCCACCGGCGTGCCTTTCGGCAGCACGCCGTTGAAATCCGCGTGGTGCCAGCGCGCCGGGAAGTTCAGCGGACTGTCGTGGAAAGTATCGCAATCGACGAGTCCGGTGAGGGTCGTGAACGGCAGATCGGCGCGATTGACCGGATGCGTGAACAACAGCGAATAGCCCGCCGGCGCCTCGATGGTCCAAAACGAATTGAACTTGATGATGAAGCGGTCGTCTTCGAAGAACGGCGTTCCGACGACCTGGCCGGGGTCGTGAAAGTCGATCGGCGAATGTGAAAACTCGCTGACATAACCTGGCGGAACTTCGAAGTCCCAACTGAACTCGCCGTCGCGGACCTCGAGATCCATCGCCAGCGGAATAAGGAATCCGTAGATCATCGCGTCGATGAAAGGCGGGCATTTCTTGACGGTGGGTTCGTCGTTGCCGACGGTGGCACTGAACGCCTTTTGCGGCATTGACTTGAACCAGTCGGGCAGGCCCCGAATCGCCGGAATTGGCCCCGGCAGGACCGATTCCAGCCCCGCCGGACAGCGAAATGTCAGGGTCATCTGGCTCGCCTGGTCCATGGTACAAACTCTTTGAAAGCGCAGGAAGATCCCCGTTCCCGCACCGGCGAATCTACGTCGCGCTCGCGCGGGTGTATACGGAGATTTATGAGTTGTTTTCGACCCGTTTATTGGCTGGATTCTCGGCTATTAACCGGGGCGATCAGGGCGAGATGATTGGCCCGCTGCCGCCGTGATAGAACGACAGCGCGAATAACTGAGACGGTGATGGCGATCGGACCCGCTTCTCCAGGCGCGGCGCAGGACAGCGCAAGCGGCAACGACGCGTTGGACCGCGCGACCTTTGCCCTGAACAATCAGCGGCCGCAGGATGCCGCGCATATCGCCGGCGAAGTGTTGAAGGCCGATCCGCGGCAGACTCGCGCCCTGTACATACTGGGTTATGCGTTGCTGGCGCAGGGCCGCGCCGAGGATGCCATCGCGCCGCTCGAAAGCGCCGGCCGCGCCAAGCAGGATCCCGATATTGATACCGCTTTAGCGATTGCGCTGCGGCAGGCCGGCCGATTGGACGACGCGTTGTCACGTCTCAAGCGCACGGCCAAACGGCATCCGCGATTCGCGCCGGCCTTTCGCGAACTCGGCTCGCTGTTGTTCGCAACGGGACGCTACGACGAGGCGATCGCAGCTTTGCGGCGCGGACTTGATGTCGCGCCGATGACGCCTGAACTCTCGATTGAACTCGGCTATGTTTTCCTGCACCGGCGAGACAGCGCCAACGCCAAAACTGCTTTCGCGCGCGCGCTTTCGATTGTGCCGAATGCGCCCGAAGCGCTGTTTGGTATGGCCAAAGCACATCAAGAGATCGGCGAGAATGAAGCCGCCGCCGGCTATTTTCGCCGTTACCTGATGGGACGTCCTGGCGACGCCGGCGCGTGGCTCACGCTCGGCCATTGCCTCTTGGAACTCGGGCAGCGCGATGCGGGCTACGATTGCTTTCGCGCCGTCGCACGCAACAATCACGAGCGCTATGCCGAAGCGCTGCACGCGCTTGTGGCATCAGGCCGCGGCCGGTTTTGGCTCAGGCCGACCGCGGCGGCGCGGTTCATGCGCGGGAAAAGAAGTTGACGCGGCGCAGCCCGGAATTGCTGACGGGCATCTTCGCAGCGGATAATACTCGTAATCTCAGAGGAAAAACTTGGGAGAAGCCTGAAATAAAAAGCTGATTACATCAATACGACAGTCGAATACATGAGTTCGAAGTAAAGCAAATATATTCATATAACGACATGCTTTCAAAGCGCCGGGACGTGGCGCGCGGGCTTCCTCCGCATTCATCTTCGTTGAAACCTACGCGATCTCCTCCTCGTCAAAAGGGTTCAGTGCGGCTATATCCTGGGGGCCTAGCCCGGCCCTTTTTGCATATCGGCAGGGGCGCCAGCCCAGCTGACGTCCGGCCGCACGAGACCCGTAAGGACTTGCTCATGATGGAATTTTCCGGTCCCGCCCCGAGGCATCAAACGGTCGCCGTGAAGGTCGGCAATGTCATCGTCGGCGGCGGCGCGCCAGTTGTGGTGCAGTCGATGACCAATACCGACACGGCAGACGTCGAGGCGACGGCGCAGCAGGTGGCGGCGCTGGCGCGGACCGGTTCGGAAATCGTGCGCATCACCGTCGACCGCGACGAGGCCGCAGCCGCCGTGCCGCACATCAAAGAACGTCTCCTCAAAATGAAAGTCGACGTGCCGATCGTCGGCGACTTTCATTACATCGGTCACAAGCTCCTTGCCGACCATCCGGCTTGCGCCGAGGCGCTCGACAAATATCGCATCAATCCCGGCAATGTCGGTTTCAAGGAGAAGAAGGACAAGCAGTTCGGCGCCATCGTCGAGACCGCGATCCGCTACAACAAGCCGGTACGCATCGGCGCCAATTGGGGGTCGCTCGATCAGGAACTGCTGACGCACCTGATGGACGAGAACTCACGCTCGAACCATCCAGTCGATGCCCGCGACGTGACGCGCGAGGCCATGCTGCAATCGGCGCTGCTCTCGGCGGAGCGGGCCGAAGAAATCGGCCTGCCGCGCTCGAAAATCATTCTCTCGGCCAAAGTATCGGCGGTCCAAGATCTCATTGGCGTCTATGCCGAATTGGCGCGACGCTCGAATTACGCACTGCATCTGGGCCTGACCGAAGCCGGCATGGGCTCCAAGGGCATTGTCGCCTCGTCGGCCGCGATGGGCGTGCTGCTGCAGCAAGGCATCGGCGACACCATCCGCATCTCGCTGACGCCCGAGCCGAATGGCGATCGCACGCTCGAAGTGAAGGTCGGGCAGGAATTGTTGCAGACCGTCGGGCTGCGCACTTTCGTGCCGCTGGTCGCCGCCTGCCCGGGCTGCGGCCGCACCACGTCGACGACGTTTCAGGAGCTGGCTTCAAGCATCCAAAAGTTCATTCGCGACTCGATGCCGGAATGGAAGACGCGCTACCCCGGTGTCGAAGGTCTCAACGTCGCGGTCATGGGCTGCATCGTCAACGGGCCGGGCGAATCGAAGCACGCCGACATCGGCATTTCGCTGCCGGGCACCGGCGAGCAACCGACCGCGCCGGTCTTTATCGACGGCAAGAAGGCCATAACGCTGCGTGGCCCAACAGTGGCGGCCGATTTCCAGAAGATCGTGATCGATTACATCGAGCGGCGATTCGGCGCCCGCCAGACCGCCGCGGAATAACGCTGAGCCGCGCTGCGTAATACGTCGCGGAATTCCGCCCGGGCGGATTTCGGGTTCGCTCTAGTCCGCATAAGCAGGCCCGCCGGCCTTTCCGCACGCCATTGGGCGCAAAATGGTTGCCAAATAATCACAGCGGCCGAGAATCATACGCTGTCCACCGCCCTGATGCTCGACATGGCGGGGCGCCTCGTCCAAGTTTCCCGTTAACCATGTGGCGAATGCAAGGCCTTTTTTAGGCGCACGCCTTATGGAGGGGAGTCTTCAGAATGAAGCGCACTGTTCTTGCCGCTCTGGCCGTAATTTTGGCCATTGGGTTGCAGCCGCAAGCCGCCCGCGCACAGAGCGCGAATACGAATTGGCATCCATTCTTGAATTGGTGGGGCCATGGCCAGGATCCGCGCCTCACCGCGGCCGGCATCGGCATCGGAATCGGAACCGGTATCGGCGCCTATTTCCTGCGCGAAAAGCACGGCAACCCGGGTACTTACCGGGTCACTGCGCTGGGCGCCTACGGGGCGACCACGGGCGCCTGCATAATCGCCACGCCATTTGTCTATACCGTCGCGGTCAATCGTCCGCTCACGTATCGCGAGGTTTATATGGGCATGGCTGATTGCTTCGTGCCGTTCATTGGCAGCTATCTCGTCAATGCCTACCTGCCGCATACGATGCTTTACGACGGCGTCAATGGAAAACTGGTTCGCTACTAAGTCGACGCGAATACTCCGCAGTTGAAAAAGCCGGCCTAGGGGCCGGCTTTTTTGTTGTTTGATGCTTCGCTGTTATTTGATTCAGGCCGATCAACCACGATCTCATAAAATTCAGACCGCAAACACGCTCAGTGTTTCTTCTCGAGCCGGCGCAGTACTTCGTCGAGCTGATCGAAATTGCGGTAGCGGATAGTGAGCGTGCCGCCGCGCGCACCGTCTTCGATGTTCACGACCAAGCCGAGTGAATCGGAAATTCGCTTCTCGAGCGCGATCAGATCGGCGCGCTTCGCGGCGCGCGCGTGCGACCCACGCCCGTTGGCCTTGCCGCGTTTCGGGCCGGCATCGCGCGCCATCGCCTCGACCTGGCGCACATTGAAACCGCGCGCGACGATCTCTTCGGCGAGCTCCTCGGCATTGGGCTGGCCGATCAGCATGCGCGCGTGCCCGGCGGAAAGTTTGCCGGAATGAATGTGCGCCTTCACCGTCTCGGGAAGTTTCAGAAGCCGCAACGTATTGGCGACATGGCTGCGACTCTTGCCGATGATCTTGGCAATGTCTTCCTGACTGTTGTTGAACTCGTCCATCAGGGCGCGATAGCCGTCCGCCTCTTCCAGCGGATTGAGATCGGTGCGCTGCACGTTCTCGATGATTGCGATTTGCAGCGCTTCGGCGTCGGTCGCTTCGATGATGACGACGGGGACTTCGTGCAGACCTGCGCGTTGCGCGGCGCGCCAGCGGCGTTCGCCGGCAACGATTTCATAGCTATCAGCGGCGCCTTTCGCCGGCCGGGCCACGATCGGCTGAATGATGCCGCGCTCGCGCAGCGACGCGGCAAGCTCGTCAAGTTCCGCGTTGGAAAAGACGCGCCGCGGATTGCGCGCATTCGGCCGCAGTGCGCCGGTCGGCAAACGCCGCTGACCGCGTGGACGCTCGATCGCACCTTCGGCCGAGACCTCACCGATCAACGCGGCAAGTCCGCGTCCCAGTCGCGATCGCGATGCATCGTCCGCCATCGCCGCTTTCCCCAAATTCTCACTCACTTAGAAGGCCTCATCCGACACAGAGTGTTTTTTCGCGTTGGATGATTTCGGTGGCGAGGCGGAGATACGCTTCGCTGCCGCTGCATTTGAGATCGTAGACGAGAACGGGCTTGCCGTAAGACGGCGCCTCCGACACCCGCACATTGCGCGGGATGATCGTGTCGTAGACTTTTGCGCCCATGAATTCGCGCACGTCGGCGACAACCTGTTCTGACAGATTGTTGCGCGCGTCAAACATGGTGAGCACGATGCCATGGATGGTGAGACCGGGATTGAGCTGCTCGCGCACCGACTCCACGGTCTTGAGCAATTGCGACAATCCTTCAAGCGCGAAGAACTCGCATTGCAGCGGCACCAGAATGGCGTTCGCCGCGGCCATCGCATTCACCGTCAGAAGATTGAGCGAAGGCGGGCAATCGACCAGCACATAAGAGAACCGCGTGCCGCCGACGGTGTTCAGCGGCGTCAGCGCGCTGCGCAGACGATAGGCGCGATCGCGCGATTGTCCGATCTCGAGCTCGAGACCAGAGAGGTCGAGCGTCGACGGCGCCAAGTGCAAGCGCGGAACGGCGGTTGCGACTATGGCATCGCGCAAAGCCGCTTCGCCGGTGAGCACATCGTAAGTCGAATAGGGCCGATGGCGCCGATCGATGCCGAGACCCGTCGAGGCATTGCCCTGCGGATCAAGGTCGATGATCAAAACATCTTCGCCGATAGCGGCGAGCGCCGTGCCGAGATTGATGGCTGTCGTGGTCTTGCCGACGCCGCCCTTCTGATTAGCGACGGCAAGAACGCGCGGCGCCTTCTCGCGTTGCGCGGCGAGCACGCCATCGGGGGTTGGAAAGGCGACCACGGTTTGATCGGGCGCGTCATTCATGGCGGTGGGTCCAACGCTGGTTCGGTTGCGAAGGTTCTACTTTAAGTTGCTTTCACGCAGAGGCTAAACTCTCGGCTCGAGGTTGTCCACGATAACGATCTGCGATCTCGGATCGGTCCGGCTTACTGCCAGGGTCGCCATAATGTTCCAACATTTAGCGGCCTCGGTCAATTCAGAGGCCACATCTTGTCCCTTGGGAAACAGTCCCCGAGCCCCTCTTTTCAACAGCGGATATGCTTCGGCGAGTAATTTCGGTAGCGGCGCAAGCGCGCGGGCCGTGACAATGTCGATCCGTTTCGGGGCGCGCTTGGCAAAATCCGCAATCCGCATGGCATGAATTTCGACCGGCGCGCCACTCGCGCGCGCGGCCTCGCGGAGGAAAGTCGCCTTCTTGCCGACGCTTTCGACCAGGTGCACTTCGGCACCAGGTTGGCCGGCAAGCGCGGAGGCAATGACCAAACCAGGAAAGCCGCCGCCTGAGCCGAGATCGACCCAGACCTGTGGTCCCTGGCGCGCCGCCACCGCCAAAGGCAGAAGCTGCAAAGAGTCGGCGATGTGCCGCGTCCAAACCGCTGGCTCGGTCGACGGCGCGATCAGATTGGTGTGCCGCTGCCATTCGAGCAGGAGCTCGACAAAACGGTCGAGGCGAGCCGATGTTTCACGTGAAACAGGGGTTAGCGCCAGCGCCCGCTCGCGATCATTGGCCAGAGTTGCGGCAAAAGCTGCAGGGTTATTGCGATGTCCCGCATTCGCCCGCGCGGATCTCTCGCGTGTCGCGTTATCCCCGTGATGGGGCGCGCTCATCACGCGACGCCACGGCTCGACTTGCTATTCGGCTTGCGGTTTTGCCGCCGCACATGCGCGACCAAGAGGGTCAACGCCGCCGGAGTCATGCCGTCGAGACGGCCGGCCTGGCCGACGGTCCGCGGCCGGTGGGTTTGCAGCTTGTGGCGGACCTCGTTCGAGAGCCCCGGCAGCGCCGCGTAATCGAGGTCATCGGGCAAAACGACGCTTTCGTCTCGTCGATAAGACTCAACGTCAGCCGCCTGGCGGCTCAGATAGACGTCGTATTTTGCGTCGATCTCGAGCTGCTCGGCAATCTTGGGCCGGATTTCCGCGAATTCCGGCCAGATCCGCGATAGATCGGACACCGCGAAATCCGGATAGGACAAGAGTTCAAAGGCCGTGCGCCGCTGGCCGTCCTTCCGTAGTGAAAACCCATATTTCGCGGCTTCGCTTGGCGTCACCGTCAGCGACCCCGCCATAGTCCGCGCCATATCCAGCAAAGCCATCTTGTCGCGATGTTTGCGGGCCCGTTCGGCGCCGACACAGCCGAGCGCGATCCCCCTATTGGTCAGCCGCTGATCAGCATTATCTGCGCGTAGCGTCAGCCGATATTCGGCGCGCGACGTGAACATCCGATAGGGCTCGCTGACGCCCCGAGTCACCAGGTCGTCAATCATTACGCCCAAATAGCCCTCGGCACGGTCGAATATGATCGGCGCGCCCTCGCCGGCCTTGGCGGCGGCATTCAGGCCGGCAACCAAGCCTTGCGCTCCGGCTTCCTCATAGCCGGTGGTGCCGTTGATCTGGCCGGCCAGGAAAAGCCCTGGCAGACGCTTCGTCTCCAGCGATGGGGTGAGTTCGCGAGGGTCCACGTGGTCGTATTCGATGGCATAGCCGGGCCGGACGATCCGCGCCCGCTCGAGCCCCGGAATAGAGGCCACGATTGATGCCTGTACGTCCTCCGGAAGTGAGGTGGAAATGCCGTTGGGATAGACCGTCGTATCGTCGAGGCCCTCCGGCTCGAGGAAGATCTGATGGCCGTCACGCTCGCCAAAGCGGACAATCTTGTCCTCGATTGACGGACAATAGCGCGGGCCGCGGCTTAGGATCTGGCCGGAATACATCGGCGAACGGTGTACGTTCGCCCGAATAATCTCGTGCGTAGCCGGTGTCGTACGGGTGATGGCGCACTGGATCTGCGGATTGGCGATGTGGTCCGTCAGCACCGAGAACGGCTCAGCCGGATCGTCGCCGGGCTGCACTTCGAGCGCCGCCCAATTAATCGTTTCACCATCGAGCCGCGGTGGTGTGCCGGTCTTGAGGCGCCCGAGCCCAAACCCAGCGCGCTCGAGCGTGCCGGAAAGGCCTACCGAAGGCGCCTCTCCAACCCGTCCTGCTGGAATTTGCCGCTCCCCGATATGGATCAAGCCGCGCAAGAAGGTCCCAGTGGTCAGAACGACCGCAGCCGTCGCAAATACCCGGCCATCGGCCAGCTTAACGCCGGTGACGCGCTTATCGGCGAGGAGGTCATCCACCTCGCCTTCGACCACGGCCAAATCAGGCGTGCTCGCAATGGCCGTCTGCATCGCTGCAGCATAGAGCTTGCGGTCAGCTTGAGCGCGGGGCCCGCGCACGGCGGGGCCTTTGCGGCGATTGAGCAAGCGAAACTGAATACCACCGACATCCGCGACGCGGCCCATCAAGCCGTCGAGGGCGTCGATTTCGCGGACCAGATGGCCCTTGCCGAGCCCGCCGATCGACGGGTTGCAGGACATCGCCCCGATGGTCGCAATGCGTTGGGTAATGAGCGCGGTCCGCGCGCCCATGCGGGCAGCGGCGCTGGCCGCCTCACACCCGGCATGGCCACCGCCGACGACAATCACATCGAAGCGGCCGTCCATCGCAATCTCCAAGAAGGAGGCGGTTGTAGCCAAGGGCGAATTCCCGGTCAAAGCTTTGAGGGCTACTGGAGTCCCCGGCGATCAAATGTTTCACGTGAAACAGAGCAAAAAAGCTTCACCGGCAATTCCAACATGGCGATAAACGTCACGCGACCAAGACGCGATGGCGATCAACTGCCACCAATCAAACTTTCATTTCCCGATACAGAAATCTCGAAAAATGACGTCCAAAATATCCTCGACATCGACCCGCCCGGTCAGTCGGCCGAGCACTGTCGCGGCTGCCCTCAACTCCTCAGCGATGAGTTCCTCGCGCCCGCCTGTCTTCGCACCTTCGGTTATTGCCCGGTCAAGCGCCGCCACCGTTTCTTCGAGCGCCCGCCGGTGCCGCGCCCTCGTCACGATGCCCGACTCGGCCGCGGAGAAAAACGAGCTCGCGTAAGCCGCCAAGCCTGCTACCAGCGCTTCAACGCCGTCCCCCCGCCCTGCCGAAATCGAATAAATGAATTTATATTCACAATTTAATGGGCTCTTATGTGAAGAGGATTTTCTCTCAACCAAATCAATCTTGTTCTCGACCAGCCAAACCTCGGATACGCCCTTCCCAAGGCCGTGCTCGCCGCGCCTCTTATCGGTGTCCGCGACATCAACCACCCACAACACCACATCCGCTGCCGCCGCCCGATCGCGCGCCCGACGCATGCCCTCCTGTTCAATGGGTTCACTGCTGTCCCGAATGCCAGCGGTGTCGAGCAGCGTAACCGGATAGCCATCGAGGTCGAGATGCACTTCGATGACGTCGCGCGTAGTGCCCGCATAGGGCGACACGATCGCCGCCTCCCGCCGCGCCAAACGATTGAACAGCGTAGATTTACCGGCGTTCGCCGGACCCGCAACAGCAACGACGATCCCTTCGCGCAGCCGCTCCCCGCGGCCGCCATCGGTCAAACTTCCTGCAATCTCACTGCGCAATTGCTGCGCAGCGTAAAGCGCCGGCCCGACCAGATCTTCAGGCACATCGGCCTCATCGGAAAAGTCGATCCGCGCTTCGACAAGAGCCAAGGCCTCGATCAACCGGCGCCGCCAATCCTCGGCATGGTCCCCGATCAAGCCCTTGAGCTGGCGGAACGCTTGCCGCCGTTGCGCCCGCGTCTCTGCGGCAATGAGATCGCCGAGCCCCTCCACGGCCGTGAGATCGAGCCTCCCGCTCTCAAACGCCCGCCGCGTGAACTCACCGGGCTCGGCAAGGCGGCATCCGGGCATCGCTCCCAGCGCCTCGAGCACACCGGCGACGACTGCGTGACCGCCGTGCAATTGCAGTTCGGCAACATCTTCGCCGGTCTCGCTGTGAGGCCCCGGAAACCAGAGCGCCAGCGCCTCATCAATCGGCTCCCCACTCACCGGATCGCGCACGCGCGCAAGTGCAGCCTTCCGCGGCTCCGGCACCCGACCGATAAGTTTTTGCAAAGCGTCGCTCGCCTGCGGACCCGATACGCGCACCACCGCGATCGCTGCCGGCGCCCGGCCCGAGGACAAAGCGAAGATGGTGGAACGATCAGACATGGCACCCGGTTGGAGGATATCGACGCATCAGCGCTTCGCGCCATGCGGGCTACTTGCTACGGTGCGTCCATGTCAACTTCACATTCCCCAACTTCACCGCACCAAAATCGTCTTGCCCAAGAGACGAGTCCCTATCTCCTTCAGCACAAGGATAATCCCGTCGATTGGTGGGCCTGGGGACCTGAGGCGCTGGCCGCAGCAAAGCAGAGCAAAAAACCCATCCTGCTCTCGGTCGGTTACGCGGCTTGCCATTGGTGCCACGTCATGGCGCACGAGAGCTTTGAGGACGACGACACCGCCCGCGTCATGAACGAATTGTTCGTCAACATCAAAGTCGATCGCGAGGAACGGCCGGATATCGACCAAATTTATATGGCGGCGTTGCATCACCTCGGCGAGCACGGCGGCTGGCCGCTGACCATGTTTCTCACGCCCGACGGCGAGCCGATCTGGGGCGGCACTTATTTTCCGAATACATCACGCTACGGCAAACCGGCCTTTGTCGATGTGCTGCGTGAGATCGCGCGACTGTTCCGCGAGGAGCCGCAGAAGATCGAGCAGAACCGCTCAGCGTTGATGACCCAGCTCGCCGCCAAAGCAGATGGTACCGTCGGCGCCACGATCGGCATTGACGGCCTCAATAGCGCGGCGCGTCAGCTCGGCGGCATTATCGATCCGGTCAATGGCGGCACGCGCGGCGCGCCGAAATTTCCGCAGGCTGCTTTGTTTGAATTGTTGTGGCGCGCTGGTTTGCGCACCGGTGAGGCGCGTTATTTCGCGGCCGTCGAGATCAGTCTCGATCACATTTGCGAAGGCGGCATCTACGATCATCTCGGTGGCGGCTTTTCGCGCTACTCGGTCGATGAGCGTTGGCTGGTGCCGCATTTCGAAAAAATGCTTTACGACAATGCGCAGCTCCTCGAACTGCTGGCGATTGCTTATCAGCGCAGCGGCAAGGTGCTCTACCGGCAGCGCGCCCACGAAACTATTACGTGGCTCACGCGCGAAATGACGACAAGCGAGGGCGGCTTCGCCGCCTCGCTTGACGCCGATTCCGAAGGCGAGGAAGGCAAGTTCTACGTCTGGTCCTATGACGAAGTGATCAAGCATCTCGGCATCGAAGACGGCGAATTCTTTGCCCGCCATTACAACGTAACGCCCGCGGGCAATTTCGAAGGCCACAATATTCTCAATCGCCTAAACCCGCTGCCGCGCAGCGAGGCCGACGAGGCGCGGCTTAGTGTTCTGCGTGCAAAACTTCTCGCCGTTCGGGCGACGCGTGTGCGCCCTGGCCTCGATGACAAAGTACTGGCCGATTGGAACGGGCTGATGATCTCAGCGCTGGCCAATGCCGGACTCATTTTCGGCGAGCCATCTTGGCTTGACATTGCATCGCGGGCCTTCGGCTTCGTTGCGCAAGCCATGACGCGCGGCGACCGGCTCGGCCATTCATGGCGCGAAGGCAAACTCAAATTTCCCGGGCTTGCTTCCGACTTCGCCGCCATGATTCGCGCGGCGCTCGCACTCTGCGAAGCGACGGGAAAACAAAAATACCTCGAATGGGCGCTTGCGTGGCAGCATGTGCTCGATCGCGACTACGCCAATGCGGAGACGGGAACCTATTATCTCACCGCCGCCAATGCCGAGGGACTGGTGATCCGGCCCGCCGCAACTACTGACGAAGCGACGCCCAATCACAACGCCGTCGCCGCGCAAAACCTGATACGGCTCGCGGTTCTGGCTGGCGACGATGCCTGGCGCGAGAAAGCCGATCGGCTGATGAGCGCCATCGTGCCGCAAGTCGCCGAAAATCTCTACATGCACATGGCGCTGCTCAACGCCATCGATTTGCGTCTGCGCGCGGCCGAAATCGTGGTGACCGGGGAGGGCACAGCTGCAGAGGCGCTCCTCGCCGTCGCCCGCCGCGCCTCGCCGCTTGATCGCATTGTGCTCCACGCGCCGTCAGCCGAGGCACTGCCGCAGACGCACCCGGCCCGCGCCAAGATAGCGGCGGCGAACGAGCCGCAAGCGTTCATCTGCATGGGTGAGACGTGCTCGCTGCCGGCGCTAAATCCCGCCGAACTGACCGCGGCCATAGATGCCGCCGGGCCTAAAGCCCAATCGCCGGCAAGCTCGACGAGACTTTTCGTTTGAGCATGATCGTTTCCGAAAACCGGTACCCATTCTTCGGCGTCATGCTCTACGTATTCATCGAGTCGAAGAACTCGCCGTTGTTCTTGGTGTTGCGCAGCTTGTCCAACAGGAAGTCCATGGCATCCATGGTGCCCATCGGATTGAGGATGCGGCGCAGCACGTACATCTTCTTGAGCTGATCGGGCGGCACCAGGAGCTCTTCCTTGCGGGTGCCGGAGCGGGTGATGTCCATGGCCGGGAAGGTGCGCTTGTCGGCGACTTTGCGGTCGAGGATCAATTCCGAATTGCCGGTGCCCTTGAACTCTTCGAAGATCACTTCGTCCATGCGGCTGCCGGTATCGATCAGCGCGGTGGCGATGATGGTCAGCGAGCCGCCTTCCTCGATATTGCGCGCCGCGCCGAAGAAGCGCTTCGGGCGCTGCAGCGCATTGGCGTCGACACCGCCGGTGAGGACCTTGCCGGAGGACGGCACCACGGTGTTGTAGGCGCGGCCGAGGCGAGTGATCGAATCGAGCAGGATCACGACGTCGCGGCCATGTTCGACCAGGCGCTTCGCCTTCTCGATCACCATTTCGGCGACCTGGACGTGGCGCACCGCCGGCTCATCGAAAGTCGAAGACACAACCTCGCCCTTCACCGAGCGCTGCATGTCGGTGACTTCTTCCGGCCGCTCGTCGATCAGGAGCACGATTAGATAGCATTCCGGATGATTGTGCGTGATCGAGTGCGCGATGTTTTGCAGCAGCACCGTCTTGCCGGTGCGCGGCGGCGACACGATCAGCGCGCGCTGGCCTTTGCCGACCGGCGCCACGATGTCGATGACGCGGGCCGAGAGATCCTTCTTGGTCGGATCCTCGAATTCCATCTTCAGCCACTCATCGGGATAAAGCGGCGTCAGGTTGTCGAAATTGACCTTGTGGCGGGCCTTTTCGGGGTCCTCGAAATTGAGCGAGTTGACCTTGAGCAGGGCGAAATAACGCTCGCCCTCTTTGGGGCTGCGGATATGGCCGTCGATGGTGTCGCCGGTGCGCAATCCGAAGCGGCGGATTTGCGAGGGCGAGACGTAAATATCGTCGGGCCCCGGCAGGTAATTCGCTTCCGGCGAGCGCAGGAAGCCGAAACCGTCCGGGAGAACCTCGACAACGCCTTCGCCGACAATGTCGGTTTCACGCGCCGAGAGCTGCTTGAGGATGCCGAACATCAGCTCCTGCTTGCGCATCGTCGAGGCGTTTTCGACCTCGAGCTCCTCGGCAAAGGTGACGAGCTCAGCGGGCGTCTTCGTCTTGAGCTCTTGTAGTTTCATTTCACGCATAGAATGTCCTGTGGGAAATTGGCCTAGCGGCAGAATTTGGTTACGGGGCCGCTGGCGTAAGAAAGGTCGCAGGTTTTGTAGCAGTAGGGACTTGTTGCAGCAGGTCTTTGAGTGGAGAGAGGCTTGGGGCCCCGGACCTGATGCACAGGCGGCTCCGGTTCACCGGAGCCAGAACGCAACTGCATCCGCCTACGTCTGGTGGGATTTGCGTAACATAGGAAAAGATCGCCGTTCAGGCAAGTGCCGGCGAGCGGCAAGAGGGGCTAGGACGGGTTATTCAGTAAGCAACGCGAGAAGATCAGAACGGTTTCACGACCACGAGAACGACGATGACGATCATCATAATCGCAGGTACTTCATTGATAATTCTATAGATTTTAGCTGAATGCTGATTCGCGTCGCGGCCGAAGGCTTTTGTCCACCGGACGAATAGGCCGTGCACTCCTGACAGCACGAGAACGAGCGCGAGCTTGGCATGAAACCACGGCGAGGCGAACCAGCCGTAGTGAGAATCAGGCCCATGCCAGGCGAGCCAAAGCCCCAACAGCCAGGTCGCGATCATCGCCGGATTGATAATGCCGCGCAGGAGCCGCCGCTCCATGATCTTGAAGGTCTCCGACTGCACCGACCCCGTTTCCGCCGCGCAGTGATAGACGAATAGCCGCGGCAGATAGAGCATGCCCGCCATCCAGGCGATGACGGCGATGATGTGGAAGGCTTTGACCCACTCGTATGCCATATCTCGGCTTTCCAAATCTCACACTTCCACTTCTCAGCTTCCCCGCACTCGCGCGATCAATCGTTCGACATGTGCAATCGGCGTTTCCGGCAGCACGCCGTGACCGAGATTGAAGATGAACGGCCGCGGCGCGAGAGTTTCTAAAATCCTATCGGTAGCCCGATCGAGCACCTTTCCTCCGATAAGAAGCGCGAGCGGATCAAGATTGCCTTGCACCGGTCGCCTTGTCTGAATTCGATCACGTGCGAAATCGAGCTCGATCATCCAATCAAGGCCAATCGCATCGACCGAGACTTTCGCAACATAGCGCTCAAGCTTTGTTGCCGCGCCGCGCGGAAATCCAATGATTTTGGCGCCCGGAATACGTCGTCGAACTAGAGCAACGATTTTCCTGCACGGCTCTATGCACCACGTCTCGAATTCGTCAGGCGGCAAGACGCCCGCCCACGTATCGAAGATCTGTGCGGCATCAATGCCAGCCTCAAATTGCTGGATCAAATAGCCCGCCGAGGCTTCAACCAAGACTTCAATCAGCTTTTCAAACGCATCTGGATAACGATAAGCAAATAAACGCGCCGGAATCTGTTCGCTCGTTCCAAAACCCGCGATCATATATGTCGCGACCGTCCATGGTGCGCCGCAAAAACCTAAGAGCGTTGTATCGGTCGGCAATTGCTGTTTCACCAGGCCGATCGTCTCATAAACCGGCGCTAGCACACGGTGATCGATCGCTCCGCGTAATCGCGTGAGCGCTGTTGGTTCATCAAGCGCATCCAGCCGCGGTCCTTCGCCGGCCTCGAAAGTCACGCGCTGCCCGAGCGCGTGCGGCACAACCAGGATATCGGAAAACAGAATCGCTGCATCAAAACCGAAGCGCCGGATCGGCTGCAATGTCACTTCAGCCGCCAATTTCGGATCAAAGCATAATTTGAGGAAACTTTCCGACTTCTCGCGAATAGCCCGGTACTCCGGAAGATATCGTCCCGCTTGGCGCATCAGCCAAATCGGAGGGGTGCTATTTCGCTCGCCTGCAAGAACGCGAAGCAGGGATTTTGTACCTTGATTATCCACCACGTTTCTTTCCCTACTCAAATAGATTCTTAGAATCTGTTGTAGTGATTGAACGGTTGATTGGACTCATACGTCGGCGCGCACATTTCATCCACGGCTTAGCCACATATCCCCATAGCCGAGTGTGGCCGAGCCGAATTGTCGAGTCAGCAAGACAATCGCTCGTAATTACGATTCTCAGCGAAGCTTTGCGGCCCTTGTCCACATTTCACCGCTGAGCGGATTAACCATCCGGGTCTTACCCCGGCGCGGCACCGATGTGGATGGTTTTGCCATTGGGTCGCCCATTTGACTTGCACCCCTTCGAAAGCCGTGGCCTTCTCCCCAGTGATCGACAGGTTGTCCAACCGATTCCAATCGTCTCGATGGCGGACACGGCAAGTTATTTCCATCTGCACCTGATCTCCGACGCAACCGGTGAGACCCTGATTGCTGTCGGACGGGCGGCGGCGGCCCAATACGCCAAGGTCATGCCGGTCGAGCATGTCTATCCGCTGGTGCGAACGGTCAAACAGCTCGATCGGGTCCTCGCTGAGATCGAGGAATCCCCCGGAATCGTCCTCTACACGCTGCTCGAGGAGAATCTGGTCGAAAAGCTCGAAGCCAAATGCCGCGTTCTCGGAGTGCCGTGCTTGTCGGTCCTCGGGCCGGTGCTGCACCTATTCCAGGCCTATCTGGGCGCGGAATCGACCCATAAAGTCGGCGCCCAGCACACTCTGAATGCCGAATATTTCCGCCGCATCGACGCGCTCAATTACACCATGCTGCACGATGACGGCCAGCAGAGCGACGATCTCGAGGAGGCGGACGTTGTTCTTATCGGCGTGTCACGCACCTCGAAGACGCCGACCTCGATCTATCTCGCCAATCGCGGCGTCAAAACCGCGAATATTCCGCTGGTGCCGGGCGTCGCGTTGCCGCCTCACGTCGAACGGCTCAAGCATCCCCTAATCGTCGGACTATTCGCGGCACCGGAGCGGATCGTGCAGATCCGGCAAAATCGCCTGCTTGGCCTCAAAATAGAGCGGCATGACGACCAATATATCGACCGGGAAGCGGTGACCGCGGAAATCGCCGCCTCGCGAAAGTTGTGCAGCCGGCACAATTGGCCGGTGATCGATGTGACGCGCCGCTCGATCGAAGAAACTGCGGCGGCCGTGCTTGCCTTTTTGGCCGAACGGCGGCGGCAGCGGGCGTCGTGACGGCGCTGTGGCTCGCCGACAAGCCGCTTGTGCTGGCCTCGCGCAGCAAGGTTCGGCAAACCCTGCTTGAGGGCGCGGGTATTCCGGTCGAGGTGCGTCCCGCCGATCTCGATGAACGCCGGTTCGAGGCCGATGCGGTGTCGACGGCGCCAGGCGCGATTGCCGCTTACTTGGCGCGCGAGAAAGCGCGCGCAGCGGCAAGAGTTCATCCGCGGCGTCTGACACTTGGCGCCGATCAGACGCTGGCGCTCGGTGCCGAACGCTTTTCCAAGCCAGCCGATATTGCTGCGGCACGGATGCAGCTTTGCGCGCTGTCAGGGCGCACCCATGAGCTGCACTCGGCCATCGCCTTTGTCGAGGACGGCACGGTATTGTTTGAACATGTCGGCGTCGCACGGCTGACCATGCGGACATTTTCGGAAGAATTTCTCGATCTTTATCTGAAAACTGCCGGAAATGCCGCGACTGCGAGCGTGGGTGCTTATCAGTTGGAAAGCATCGGTATCCAACTCTTCGAGCGCGTCGACGGAGATTATTTTACGGTGCTCGGCCTGCCGCTCTTGCAGGCGTTGGAATTTCTGCGGCAACGGGGACGTCTCGCGCGGTGAGCGACGATCGACCATTCGTGCTGTGTCTCACCGGTTCGCTCGGCATGGGCAAATCGACGGCAGCAAGATTTTTTGCCGAAGAGGGTGTGCCGGTGCACGATTCCGATGCCGTGGTGCATGCGCTTTACGAGGGCGAAGCCGTGCCGCTCATCGAACAGGCCTTTCCCGGCTCGATCACAGGCGGCAAGGTCGATCGCAACAAGCTTGCCGCCATGGTGCTCAACGACAAGGCGGCGCTCACGCGGCTTGAGGCCATTGTCCATCCGATGGTCACCGCATCGCGGGAGAAATTCTTGGCCGAAGCACGCAATCGTGGTGCGAATATCGTCGTCCTCGATGTGCCGCTCTTGTTCGAAACCAGTGCCGAGCGCCGCTGCGATGCCGTGGTCGTCGTGTCGGCGCCCGCCGACGTCCAGCGTAGCCGCGCCTTTCAGCGGCCCGGGATGACCGACGACAAGCTTGCCGCCATCCTTGCCAAGCAGATGCCGGACGCGGAAAAACGCCAGCGCGCCGATTTTGTTGTCGATAGTTCGCACAGTTTCGATCACGCCCGCGCGCAAATCCGCGATATTCTGCAAAAGATCGCTAAACTGCCGCCGCGGCCGCGGTGATTCGCGGGCCGGCGACAATTACGAGTTCCCAGCTACGAGTCAAAATGCGCGAGATCGTCTTCGATACCGAGACTACCGGCCTCGATCCATTCCAGGGCGATCGGCTGGTCGAGGTCGGCTGCATCGAGCTCCTCAATCGGTTCCCGACCGGCAAGATGTTTCACTGCTACTTCAATCCGGAACGCGACATGCCGGAGCAGGCCTTCAAGATCCACGGCCTGTCGATCGAATTCCTGAAAGACAAGCCCCTGTTCGCCACCAAGGTCGACGAGCTGATTGCCTTCCTGGGCGACGATGCCGTACTCGTCGCCCATAACGCGATGTTCGATCTCGGCTTCCTCAATGCCGAGTTCGAGCGCGCCGGCCGCGGCGGCGTGAGCCGCGAGCGGATTGTCGACACGCTTTTGCTGGCGCGCCGCAAGCATCCGGGCGGCGCCAATCGGCTCGACGATTTGTGCGCGCGGTATTCGATCGACAATTCGCGGCGGACCAAGCACGGCGCGCTGCTCGATGCCGAGCTTCTGGCCGAAGTCTATATCGAGCTGATCGGCGCGCGGCAGGCGCAGCTGGTTCTGTCGCAGACCGCCGCCACGCCAGTGCGCATCGCCGGCGAGCCGATTGTGCTACGCGAGCGCGCCGCGCCATTGCCACCGCGTCTATCCAAGGACGAGCGCTTAGCGCATCGGCGCTTTGTCGCCACGCTCGGCGAAAACGCCATCTGGCGCGATTACGTCAGCTTGGATTAGAGCATGACCCGGAAAAGTGGGAACCGGTCTTCCGAAAAGATCATACTCAACTTGGATTCACCAGAAATGGTGATGCGGGCGGCGTTGCCGCCAGGCGCTGGCGATAAAGCGACACGAAATCGACCGGCTCCAGCAATAGCGGCGGAAAGCCGCCATTGCGCGTCGCGGTCGCGATGATTTCGCGTGCGAACGGGAACAATAGCCGCGGACATTCGATCATGACGGTCGGCTGCAGGCTTTCCGGCGGCACATTGAGGATGCGAAATACGCCGGCGTAAAGCAGCTCGAAGCCGAACAGCAACAAGCCCTGCGATTCCGCCCGGCCGTCGAGGCGTAGCGTCACTTCGCAATCGGTTTCGGTCAGCGGCGCTGCTTCAACCGCAATATTGATATTGATGGCCGGCTGCTGGGTGCTCGGCGCCATCGAGCGCGGTGCATTCGGATTTTCGAAGGAAAAATCCTTCACGTATTGAGTGACAATGCCGATCTGCATCATCGGCAGTTGCGGCATGCCGACCTGCGGATCGGGGCCACCATTGGTCGCTGACATACTCGTCTCCGGCTACGCCTACGGGCTTTGCGGCTCGCCGGCGGTATTGCTTGATTGCTTGGCAATATGACCGGGGGCTTGGCTAACACAGGGGAGGGGGACGAACAATGCCGCTCCGCGGGCCTATTGCGGCGATCCGGCGCGTGAAATTCGCCGGATTTTGCCTAAAAGCCCGTCACGAAAGGCCGCTTCCTTTGTTGGCGCGGCTGCAGTGATCGTTTAATCTTCGGCTCTGGCACGCTAAGGTCACGATCGTTAGCTACTGGATGGCTCAAAACGTGTACTTACATAGACGCGTGTCCACATAAGAGCGGCTGAACCTGGGTTGGTCCCGCGGCCGGTTTGAACCGCAAGTTCGATCTGCTAGCTCGATCCGCTGCTTGGCCGTCTCGAAATTGGCCGCCCTACCTGGCCGCCCGTAGAGTGTGCTGCTGCCCTCAATAAGCGACGCCGAAAGAATGCCCGACGTGTTCGACATCTACACCATCATTTTCCTGGCGCTCGCAGTGTTCATTTTCCTGCGCCTGCGCAGCGTGCTTGGTCAGCGAACCGGCCGCGAACGGCCGCCCTATGACCCGTATTCGCCGCAGGACGCCGTTCGCAGGCCGATCGACAAAGTCGTGCCTATGGCGCAGCGTCCGGCAGATGCCGCGGCACCGCGTCCTGCGGAAATCGCGCCGCAATCATCGGCCGATCGCTGGAAGGATATTGCCGAAGCGGGCTCGCCGGTCGCGGCCGGACTCGACGCCATCGTGGCGGCCGATCCGAGCTTCGACGGTAAGCATTTCATCGCCGGCGCGCGGGCGGCTTACGAGATGATCGTGACAGCCTTCGCGGCCGGCGATCGGCGGCAATTGCGCGGTCTGTTGTCCCGCGAAGTCTTTGACGGTTTCGATACCGCGATTGCGGATCGCGAGCGCCGCAACGAGACCGCCGAGTCGCGTTTCGTTTCGATCGACGGTTCCACCATCACGGCCGCCGAGCTGCGTAATCGCACCGCGCAGATTACCGTCCGCTTCATCTCAAAACTCATTTCCGCGACGCGCAACAGCGCCGGCGCGGTGATCGACGGCGACGCCGAGAAGATCACCGACGTCACGGATGTATGGACCTTCGCGCGCGACGTCTCCTCGCGCGATCCCAACTGGAAAGTGGTTGCGACTGAAGCTGGGCAGTGAGGTCGATGACGGCGTTGTGTCGGGGCGTTCGCCTGCTGATCCTGCTTGTGGGTATCGCCGGCGTCGCATCGACGGCGCAAAGTCCGGCGGACGGCCAGGAGCAGCAGGCGATACACCAGCCGATCAAGTTTCCCGACACCCAATATGAACCCGTCGATTGGGCCGATCTCAACGGCTGGGACAACGACGATCACGAAGCGGCTTTCGCGACCTATCTGGCGAGCTGCCGTGCGCTTAACGTCAAGCACCACAGCGATGCGCGGGGCAACCAACACGGCCGCGAACTGACTGGCATTGCGGCGGCGCTACGGGATATCTGCGAACGCGCGCAAGCCGCGATCCCGCTCGACGACGATGGCGCCAAACAGTTCTTCGAGGACAATTTCCGCCCGCTCCACATCGACAAGCTTGGCGACACCGCTGGCTTTCTCACCGGCTATTACGAGCCGATTATCGATGGGTCGCGGGTGCCGACCGGCGATTTTGCTTCGCCGCTTTATCGCCGCCCGCCGAATCTCGTGGCCGCCGGCAGGCGCAAGCTCGGCGACGCTTTCCCGAGCAAAGGCGTCTTCGTCGGCCGCCGCCTCGGCCGGCGCAAGATCGTGCCCTATTACACGCGCGCCGAGATTGAGGACGGCGCGCTCGACGGCTGGCATCTCGAGATTTGCTATCTGCACGACCCGGTCGACGTGCTGTTCGCCCAGATTCAAGGATCGGCCCGCATCCGGCTGGAAGACGGCACAATTCTCCGGGTCAATTACGATTCCCACAATGGCTGGCCTTACACGCCGGTCGGCCGGGTGCTGGTCGACATGAAGGCCCTCACCAAGGATCAGGTGTCGATGCAGAGCATCCGCGATTGGATGGAAGCCAATCCGGATCAAGCCAAAGACGTGCGCCGCGCCAACAAGTCCTACGTGTTCTTCCGCATCACCGATCTCGCGACCGAAGACGAAGCCGTCGGCGCCGAGGGCGTGCCGCTGATGCCCGGCCGCTCCATCGCAGTCGATCATTCGCTGCACACCTATGGAATGCCGTTCTTCATCGCGGCAGATCTGCCGATCGCCGCCGAGAAAGCTGCGACCAAATTCGATCGCCTCGTCGTCGCGCAGGACACCGGCTCCGCCATTGTCGGTCCGGCGCGCGCGGATATTTACTTCGGCGCCGGCGACGAGGCCGCGCGCACGGCCGGCCGCGTCAAAAATTCGGGCGACTTTTTCATGCTGCTGCCGCGCGCGCTCGATCCGGTCAAAGCCGGCCGTGATATACCGCTGCCGCCCGAGCGCCCGAGCCTGTTCAGCTTCGCCACCGGCACCATGGAAGATCCGACAGTGCCGGACTCCGCGGCGGCGCAAGACGTGCCGTTGCCAGAGCCGAAGCCCGACGCCGTGCCGACGGTGAGCGCCGCGCCCGCGCCCAAAGTGAAAGCCACGATGCGGCAGAAAAAATGAACCGCCGCCGCCAATTGAGCGATGAGGAAGAGGCGCTGTGGAGCGGCGTTGCGCGTTCGATCAAGCCGTTGCGGCCGAGCAAAGCAAAAGCGCAAAGCAAGCTCAAAACACCGGCTGCGGCGGAAGAAAAGCCTAAGGCACCGCGTCGCGCTGCGGCGACGTATCAACCGCCGGCATCGCCGTTTGCGAAAAAACCTCCGCCGTTCGCGCCGTTCGACCGGCGCGTCAAGCAACGCGTCGCACGCGGCCGCGATGCTATCGATGCGAAAATCGATCTGCACGGCATGACGCAAAGCGAGGCGCATCATGCGCTGCTGCATTTTGTCCGTCGTGCGCAGACGAATGGCGCGCGGCTCGTCCTCGTCGTGACCGGAAAAGGATCAGGGAGATCAGGGCGCGACGCTGAGCGCGAGCGTGGCGTGCTGCGGCGGCAGGTTCCACTGTGGCTCGCGCTGCCGGAGTTCCGTTCCCTTATCGTCGGTTTCGACGAGGCTCACGTCACGCACGGTGGCGAAGGCGCGCTTTACGTGCGTTTGCGGCGAATTCGTTAACCTTAATAATAACTACGTCAAACAATCTGCAAGAATTGGCCAACTTCGTCTGCGACAACGACGTTCGGAATGTTGTTGGAGTAGTATCAGTCATGACCGACACTTTCGCTTCGCAGACCAAGGCCGGGCGCAACAGCGATCTGCAGATGTTGGCTCAGGTCGAGCAATGGATGGCGACGATCCGCGAGATCAATCGCGACGAACGCGCCGGAATGGAACCGCCAAGCGCCCGGCTTGAGCGCCTGCTCGCACCCGCCGCGGAATAATTTATAGGATAAATCGGCTGAGATCGGCGTTCTTGGCAAGATCGCCGACGTGCTTCTGCACATAGTCGGCGTCGATCTTCACGGTCTCGCCTGAACGGTCGGGCGCGCCGAACGACACGTCGTCGAGCACGCGCTCCATCACGGTCTGTAACCGCCGCGCACCGATATTTTCCACGCTCGAATTCACCGCCACCGCAACGTCGGCCACGGCATCGATCGCATCTTCGGAAAATTCCAGCGTCACGCCTTCGGTCGCCATCAGGGCGATATATTGTTTGATCAAAGACGCTTCCGGCTCGGTGAGGATGCGGCGCATGTCGTCGCGCGTCAGCGGCTTCAATTCGACGCGGATTGGCAGCCGGCCCTGCAGTTCCGGCAACAGGTCGGACGGTTTGGAAATGTGGAATGCGCCCGAGGCGATGAACAGAATATGATCGGTCTTCACCGAGCCGTGCTTGGTGGCGACCGTGGTGCCCTCAATCAGCGGCAACAAATCGCGCTGCACGCCTTCGCGCGACACATCGGCGCCGGCGCGGCCCTCCCGCACGCAGATCTTGTCGATCTCGTCGAGAAAGACGATGCCGTTGTTCTCGACGACCTTGATGGCTTCCTGGGTCAATTGATCGGTGTCGAGGAGCTTGTCGGATTCCTCGTTAATGAGGATGTCGTGGGAGTCATGCACGGTAACCCGGCGCGTCTTGGTGCGGCCACCGCCGAGCTTGCCGAAAATATCGCCGATGGAAATCGCGCCCATCTGCGCGCCGGGCATGCCCGGAATGTCGATCATCGGCATGCCGCCGCCGGCGGCCTGCACCTCGATCTCGATCTCCTTGTCATTGAGTTCGCCGGAGCGCAGCCTTTTGCGAAATGCTTCCTTGGTCGAGGCGCTGGCGCTTGAGCCGACCAGCGCATCGAGCACGCGATCCTCGGCGGCCTTTTCGGCGCGGGCCTGCACATCTTTGCGCTTGCGTTCGCGCGTCAACGTGATAGCGACTTCGACCAGATCGCGCACGATCTGCTCGACGTCACGGCCGACATAGCCGACTTCGGTGAACTTGGTCGCTTCGACTTTGAGGAACGGCGCACCGGCAAGTTTGGCGATGCGCCGCGAAATTTCGGTCTTGCCGACGCCAGTCGGCCCGATCATCAAAATGTTTTTCGGCAGCACTTCCTCGCGTAGCCGGTCGTCGAGCTGCAGGCGGCGCCAGCGATTGCGCAAGGCAATTGCGACGGCGCGCTTGGCGTCGCTCTGGCCGACGATGAAGCGATCCAGTTCGGAAACGATTTCGCGGGGCGAGAAGTCGGTCATGCGTCGTGTACCATCAAAAGGGCGCGGCCGTCGGGTGTGTCGACCAGGCGAAGTTTCTCAAAACCCGCTTTTTCGTAAGCGCGCACGGCGCGCGCATTGGCAGGGTCGGGGTCGGTCACCACGCGCGGCGTGCCGGATTTCACCAAGCGTTCGACAAAATCGCGGATCAGTGCCGAGCCATGGCCGCGGCCGATCATGTCGGCTTCACCGATGAATTTATCCATGCCGCGCGTGCCGTTGGGTTGTGCGCCGAAGCCGTTATTGGGCCACGCTCTGGGATCGTAGCATTGCAGATAGGCAAACGGCTGGCCGCCGATCGCGACAATGAACTGTTCTATTGCCGGATGTTCGAGATCGTCGCGCACCAACATATACTGCGTGTTGGGATCGCCCCACCACTCGGCGACATGCGGCTGCGCGAGCCAGTCGGGAACAATCGGGAGATCGGCAACGGACATTGGTCGAAAATCGTATTCGGAGCGAAGCGCGTATCGGGACGGCGCCATGACTGGCCTCATGATGACTGGCCTCATGGCTCACGCAACCTTCAGGGTCTCGATGGTGACGTTGCGGTTGGTGAAGACGCAGATGTCGGCGGCGATATCGAGCGAGCGACGCACAATGGCTTCCGCGTCGAGCGGTCCATCGGCCAAGGCCCGCGCCGCAGCCAGCGCATAATTGCCGCCGGAACCGATGCCGACAATGCCGGCCTCGGGTTCGAGCACGTCGCCGGTGCCGGTGAGCACCAGCGACACATCCCTGTCGGCGACGATCATCATGGCTTCGAGTCGGCGCAAATAACGGTCGGTCCGCCAATCCTTGGCGAGCTCAACGGCGGCGCGGGTGAGCTGGCTCGGATACTGTTCAAGCTTGGATTCCAGCCGTTCGAACAAGGTGAAGGCGTCGGCAGTGGCGCCGGCGAAGCCGCCGATCACGTCGCCTTTGCCGAGCCGACGCACCTTTTTGGCATTGGCCTTGACGATGGTCTGGCCGATCGAGACCTGGCCGTCGCCGCCGACCGCGACCACCCCGCCTTTGCGGACGGTGAGGATTGTCGTGCCGTGCCAGAGGCCGGATTGGCCGGTTTCGGTGGAAGACATAAGAGGCTTCTTGGGCTGAAAAACCTGGTGTTAAGCCATGATTTAGGAGTTGACTGCCGGCATTGCAAATCCAGGTTTGGCGCGGTGCCGGAAAGGTTGGCGAGGCGCGTAAACCCCTGTTAAAAGGCGCGCGGTGCCCGTCGCGGCCACATCGCAGCCATGTCGCGGCTCTGGAGAGCACGATGCGCAAAGCATCCGTGAAACGGAAGACCAAAGAAACCGATGTCGAGGTCGCAGTCGATCTCGACGGCACCGGCGCGGCTTCGATCGCGACCGGGATCGGCTTTCTCGACCACATGCTCGATCTCTTGGCGCGGCATTCGCGGATCGATCTCGCCATCAAGGCCAAGGGCGATTTGCACATCGATCATCATCACACCACCGAGGATGTCGGCATCGCGCTCGGCCAGGCGGTGAAGCAGGCGCTCGGTGACATGAAGGGCATCACCCGATACGCCAGTGTTCACATGCCGATGGACGAGGCGCTGACGCGGGTCGCGCTCGATATTTCGGGGCGGCCGTTCCTGGTGTTCAAGGTCGAGTTCGGGCGCGCCAAAGTCGGGCCGTTCGATACCGAACTGGTGCAGGAATGGTTTCAGGCTTTCGCGATGAATGCCGCCGTGACGCTGCACGTCGCCACGCTTTATGGCGGCAACGATCACCATATCGCCGAATCCTGCTTCAAGGGGCTGGCGCGGGCGTTGCGAGCGGCCGTCGCCATCGATCCGCGGGCCGTCAATGAGGTGCCCTCGACGAAGGGCACGCTCAGTAACTAGATAACGATAAGCGTTCGAGGCGATTGCGCCTCGGTGGTGAAAGACAAAGCGCAAAACCGAGCCTATTCATGCCTGTTTATACCGTTCATGAGCCGCCAGTGCGGACGCCTGGAGCATTGGCTGACCCGGCGCGCTTCGCATTTGTGCGCGATGGCTTTTATTGGTGGGCGTTCCTGCTGACGCCGCTATGGATGCTGTGGCGGCAGCTGTGGCTCGTGCTCGTGCTTTATCTTGTGATTTCAATCGGTCTCGAGACGGCAATGCGCGTTTACGGCGCATCGGGCGGCATGATCTCGCTCGTCGCCATTTTGATTTCACTTCTCGTAGGCCTCGAGGCCGGCACCTTGCGGCGCTTCACGATGAAGCGTCGGCGCTGGAAGAATGTCGGCGTCGTCAGCGGCAGCGATCTTGAAGACGCCGAACAGCGGTTTTTCGCCGCCTGGGTTCGCCGAGTGCCCAGTATGCCGGCGCCGCCCGATGTGCCACCCTCCGCGCCACCCCCCACGACCCCCACAACCCCAATGGCGTCGTATCTGACGATGCCGGCCACACAGCCGCAGCGCACGCCTTACTCGTCCGGCGTGATCGGCTTGTTCCCCGAGCCCGGAGCGCAGCGGTGAGCGTCGCCATCGTCGATTACAGCTCCGGCAATCTGCACTCGGCCGCCAAGGCGTTCGAGCGCGCCGCGCGTGAGGCTGGTCTCGATCAACCGATCGTGGTGACGCAGGATCCGGCCGCGGTTGCCCGGGCCGATCGCGTCGTGCTGCCTGGTGTCGGTGCCTTTGCCGATTGCCGGCGCGGGCTCGTTGCGGTGCCCGGAATGGTCGAGGCGCTCGAAGAGGCGGTGCGCCGCCGCAGCCGGCCGTTCTTCGGTATCTGCGTCGGCATGCAGCTCATGGCCGAGCGCGGCCTCGAATACGAAGTGAAAGAGGGCCTCGGCTGGATTGCCGGCGACGTCGATCGCATCACGCCAAAGGATGCGAGCCTTAAGATTCCGCATATGGGGTGGAATACGCTCAATGTCGCGCGGCAGCATCCGCTGCTTGATGGACTTGAGCTCGGGCCTGAGGGCCGGCACGCCTATTTTGTGCACTCCTATCAGTTCAAACCGTCGAACCGCGCAGATCTGATCGCGGAGGCCGACTATGGCGGTGCCGTCACCGCGATTGTCGGGCGCGACAATCTTGTCGGCACGCAATTTCATCCCGAGAAGAGCCAAAAATTCGGCCTCGCGTTGATCGCAAATTTCTTGAAGTGGAAGCCGTGATACTTTTTCCGGCCATCGATCTGAAAAATGGCCTCGCTGTACGCCTGCAACAGGGCGACATGGCGCGTGCGACTGTGTTCAACGACGATCCGGCGGCGCAGGCCGAGATTTTCGCGCAGCAGGGTTTTGAATATCTCCACATCGTCGATCTCGACGGCGCCTTTGCCGGCAAGCCGATGAATGCCGCCGCGGTCGAGCGCATTTTGGGCGCGGTGAAAATACCGGTGCAGCTTGGCGGCGGCATCCGCGATCGCGCGACGGTCGAAGCCTGGCTCGGCAAGGGCGTGAAGCGTGTCATCATCGGCACGGCGGCAGTGCGCAATCCGGCGCTGGTGAAAGAGGCGGCGCGCGCCTATCCGGGCCGCGTCGCGGTCGGGCTCGATGCCCGCGCCGGCAAAGTGGCGGTCGAAGGCTGGGCGGAGACATCGACGCTGTCGGCGCTCGACATTGCGCAGCGATTCGAAGACGCCGGCGTCGCCGCCATCATCTACACCGATGTTGCGCGCGACGGCATGCTCAAAGGTCTCAATCTCGATGCGACCATTGCGCTCGCCGATAAAATTTCGATACCCGTGATAGTCTCAGGCGGCCTCGCTTCGATTGCCGATGTTCGTGCTCTGCTGGAACCGCGCGCGCGAAAATTGGCGGGCGCCATCGCCGGGCGGGCGCTCTATGATGGCAGGCTCGACGGGGCGGAAGCGCTCGCAGTGCTGCGTGGTGTAACGCAGCGAGTGGGAATGGCATGAGCGCAAGGCGCGGTCATCCTTTCCACTGGCTGGGCATCACGTTTGTCTTGATCGCGCTGTTCGTCGCGGCGCCGTTGATCTCGCTCTTTATCGGCGGCGGTATTGCCGACGCATTGGGCCGCACGCTGCCGATCTCCAGCGCCGCCGTCTGCCCATTCATGGGAGTCGATCTGAGCGACGCACTTACCGTTATGGTCTTCATTGGCTATCTGGCCTTCTGGACAGTCCCAATGGCCACAACCCTCTTCGCTGTCTGGTTGGTCATCGCCGGCATCGTCACCCTCGTTTGGTGGTGGCGCAGACGGCGTGAAGCATAACGCGATGTTCAAGGTCCGCGTCATCCCCTGCCTCGATGTGAAAGACGGCCGCGTCGTCAAAGGCGTCAATTTCGTCAACCTGCGCGATGCCGGCGATCCGGTCGCGGCCGCTATCGCCTATGACCAAGCCGGCGCCGACGAGCTTACCTTCCTCGATATCACCGCGAGCCACGAGAACCGCGGCATCATGCTCGACGTGGTGCGGCGCACTGCGGAGGCCTGTTTCATGCCGCTCACCGTCGGCGGCGGCGTGCGCACCATCGAGGATATCCGCGTGTTGCTCGCCTCGGGCGCCGACAAAGTTTCGATCAATACGGCGGCGGTGACGCGCCGCGATTTCGTGAAAGAGGCGGCGGAGAAATTCGGCGATCAATGCATCGTGGTCGCGGTTGACGCCAAGAACGTCGCCCAGCCGGGCGAGGCGCCGCGCTGGCAGATCTTCACACATGGCGGCCGCAAACCGACCGGCATCGATGCAGTGGCTTATGCGCGCGAAGTGACGGCGCTTGGGGCCGGCGAAATCTTGCTCACATCGATGGATCGCGACGGTACCAGGCAGGGCTTCGATATCGCGCTGACACGTGCCGTCTCGGACGCGGTTTCAGTACCGGTCATTGCTTCAGGCGGGGTCGGCATTCTCGATCATCTGGTTGCCGGTATCAGAGACGGACACGCCAGCGCGGTGCTGGCTGCCTCGATCTTTCACTTCGGCGAACATTCGGTGCGCGAAGCTAAGAACTACATGGCGCAGGCTGGGCTGCCGATGCGGCTCGATCCTTAGCGCGGTTGCTTTGCCCAAAGCAGTGCGCGTTCCAAGCGATCATTGCCCCAAAACAATTCACCGTCGGCGGTGGTGAAAGTCGGCGCGCCGAAAATCCCGCGCCGTCCGGCTTCCTCGGTCTGGCTTCGCAACCGCGCTTTATTGTCGGCGCTTTGCGCGGCTTGCAGCACCGGCTCTGCCGTGATCTCGAGCCGTGCGAGGATTTTTTCGATGGCTGCGGCATCGTCGATACGCCTGCCGTCGCCGAATTGGGTGCGGAAAACTTCAAGGCAAAACTCGTCGCCCCAATGCTCGCGCAGGCCGACCAGCGCGACGCGGGCGCCCAAAAGACTGTTCTGCGGGAACGGATCAGGTCTCTGAAACGGCAACGACAGGTCGGCGCAAATCCGTTCGAGATCGCGCCACATATAGCCGCCTTTCGCCGGGTAAAGATTAAAGGGTGAAGTGGTCCAGCCCTGGGCTTTGAAAATCGGCCCGAGCAGAAAGGGCCGGAAATTGATCTCGACGCCGGCCTCGTCCGCCAGGGCCCGCACCTGCATTGCCGCAGGGTATGAATAGGTCGAAGCAAAATCGAACCAGAAATCGAGCGTGGCCGCCATGGCGCGATCCTACACAGAGCAGGCCAGATGCCGGGAAGGCCCCGCGCGGATGGGAAGGACCGCCACAATATGAGTCCCAAGCTAGAGGGGGTGCAGGCCGGCCCAGCAGCTATCGCCTGCGGCCGTTCTGTCCACTGGAAGGACTAGAGAATATTCTGGCTATAAATGATAAAGATCGTTGCAGAAGGAACTAACAATGTCGGCGTTCACCCTCTACGACCTTGAAAAGCGGGTACAGACCCGCGCGCAAGAGAGCGCGGAAGTGTCCTATACCCGAAAGCTCCTCGACCGGGGCGTGGCGCAATGCGCCAAGAAGCTCGGCGAAGAGGCGGTGGAGGCAGCGATCGCCGCGATCAGCGAGGACCGCGATCGTGTGATCGGCGAGGCCGCGGACGTGCTCTATCATCTCCTTGTCGTACTTCATGCCCGCGGTATTACGCTCGACGAAGTCGAAGCCGAGCTTGGCGCACGCACGCGCCAGTCGGGCCTCGACGAGAAGGCTGCGCGCAAAAGCGGCTAGACGAGATGGAGCAGCGCACCCAACAAGATGTTTCACCATACCGCGTGTTCTCGCGCCGGGAATGGGCGACACTGCGCAAAGACACGCCGATGACGCTCGAGCCGGTGGAAGTCGCGAGACTGCGCTCAATGCATGAGCGCCTCGATATGTCGGAAATCGAGGAAATTTATCTGCCGCTGTCGCGGCTGCTGTCGCTTTATGTCGCGGCGACGCAAAGACTGTTTCGCGCGCAGCAAGGCTTTCTCGGCACCGAAGATGCCAAGATGCCCTACATCATCGGGGTCGGCGGCTCGGTTGCGGTCGGCAAATCGACCACGGCGCGCGTGCTTGAGGCCTTGCTCACGCGCTGGCCCAATGTGCCGAAAGTCGGCCTCATCACCACCGACGGTTTTCTCTATCCCAATGCGGTGCTCGACCGCGAAGGCTTGATGGAGAAAAAGGGCTTTCCAGAAAGCTACGACCTGCCGGGCCTGCTGCGCTTTCTCTCCGACATCAAAGCCGGCCGCCGCCCCGTGCGCGCGCCGGTCTATTCGCATCTGATCTACGACGTCATTCCCAATCAGTGGATTGAGATCGACCGGCCGGACATATTGATCGTGGAAGGCCTCAATGTATTGCAGACCGGCCGATTACCGAAGGACGGCAAGGCCATTCCGTTCGTCTCGGACTTTTTCGATTTCTCGATCTATCTCGATGCCGACGAGGACGTGCTGCTGCAGTGGTACGTCAATCGCTTTTTGACGCTGCGCGGCACGGCATTCGCCGATCCGAAATCCTACTTTCACCGCTATGCGCGGTTGACCGACAAAGAAGCGATCGAGACCGCGACCTCGATTTGGAACCGCATCAATCTCGTCAATTTGCAGGAGAACATTCTGCCGACCCGGCAGCGTGCCGATCTGATCTTGAAGAAGAGCGAGCAGCATCAGATCGAGGAAGTGGCGCTGCGGCGGCTGTGATTCTCACCCCGCGAACACGGCGTCGCCCGAAGCGGCGAGCGCCGCGGCCAGGCGCTCGCGATCAAGCGGCTTGACCACAAACGCATCCATACCGGCGGCAAGGCAGGCCTCGCGATCCTCGGCGGAGGCGTTCGCGGTCAGCGCAACGATGGGCGTATGGGTGCTTTGCTCCTCGGCCTCGATAGTCCGGATCCGGCGCGTGGCTTCCAGTCCATCCATGCCCGGCATCTGCAGATCCATCAGCACGCGATCAAACGGTGTGCCGGCGGCACGCGCGGCCTGCCAGCATGCGATCGCCGCACGGCCGCCCGCGGCGACGACCGAACGATGACCGAGCTTCACCAAGCGCGCGCGCCAGCAGCGCATTGATTTCATTGTCTTCGGCAACAAGGATCGAGAGACCTCGCTTTCCGGTGCGATACTCGGCGTTTCAATATGCCCGCTGACCGGGCCCTGATCGAAAGCATCGTCGGCGGCAAAGCGCGCGGCGAGCGAAGCGGCGCGCACCCGCTTGATCAAATAGCCGGTAAAACCCGCGTCTTTGAGCGCCGAAAGTTCGTGGCGCATGGCCGGCGTGACCAATATAATTTTTCGCAGGGATTGCGTCGACAAGCGCGCGAGCGAGGCGCTCGCCTCGGTGCCGAGCGCATGATCGACCAGCATTGTGCTCCACGCCTGCTCCGGCAGCAGCGCCGCCGCCACCTTGTCGTCGGGAACGATGGTGGTGCGAGCGCCCCAGCGCTGGAGGCGCCGCGCCAGCAAGGACGCCTCGACGGCGGCCGGCGCGACGATGAGAATGTCATTGTCGGCGAGATCGGGCACCGTGAGAGCCATCATATCGGCATCGCCGTCGCGTGGCAGCGGCACCGTGACGCGAAACACCGAGCCTTTGCCCAACGCGCTTTCGATCACGATCGCGCCCGACATGTGCTCGACAATGCGTTTGGAGATTGTCAGCCCAAGACCGAGACCGTCGAATTCTCGCGTCGGTCCGGCGTCGGCCTGCTCGAACTCCTGAAAGATGCGCGCCTGATCTTGCGGCGCGATACCGATGCCGGTGTCACGCACCGAGATAGCGATGTAGTCCGGTCGTTGATCCGGCTCGACGATGATCGACACGCCGCCGGTTTCGGTGAACTTGATCGCGTTGCCGACCAGATTGAACACCACCTGGCGCAAGCGCGCGGCGTCGCCGATCACGCGCGCCGGCAATCGCTCGTCGACATAAGCGCAGATTTCCAGCCCCTTGGCCTGCGCCCGCGGCCCTAGCAGTTCCACCGCTTCCTCGACAAAGCCAGCGAGCGCGAAGGGATGCGGCGTCAGGTCGAGCCGCCCGGCCTCGATTTTGGACAGATCGAGCATGTCCTCGATGAACGTGACCAGCGTATTGCCCGACGTCTTCATCGCCGTGAGATAGGTCGTCTGCTCGGGCACGAGCGGCGTGTCGCCGAGGAGATCGGCCATGCCGATAATTCCGTTGAGCGGCGTGCGGATCTCATGCGAGACCATCGCGAGGAAGCGCGACTTGGCACGGCTTGCCGCCTCGGCCTGATCCCGCGCGTCGGCGAGCGCATGCTCGGCGATCACGCGATCGGTCACATCGCGGCCGACGCTTTGCATCTCGCTGCTGGTGTCGGAGCGCACGGTGACTTCACGCCAGGCGATCCAGCGTGCGCCATCGGGCGTGGAGATCTTTTGGTCGTGGATGTGCGTGCCGTCCGGAAGGATTGCGGTTTCGCTTGCTGTTCGACCGGCAGCGCAAAAGACGTGCCGATAAGCTCCTCGCGGCTACGCCCGGCGAAGCTGCAGAAGGTGTCGTTGGCGTAGGTGATCGTGCCGTTGCCGTCGCGGCGCGCGATGACGTCGCCTTGCGCTTCGAAAAAGCTATTGGCGCGCTCCTGGGATTCCTTGAATTCCCAATGACGATCTTCCGCCGCGTCAAGCCGGCCTTCGAGCTGACGAAGCTCTGCCTTCATCTGCCGGATGCGCGACAGCATGATGCCCAGGCCGCCGCACGCCGCCCCGAACAAAGCGGCGACACGTTCGGCGAGGTCGTCGCCGACAGGAAGCCGAAGGCGACCCCAAAGGCCATCGTAGTGATGGCGGTCGCGCGAACGACCAGCGAGATCAGCCGGCGGGTGATGATGCCGGGTGTTCGGAGCGCTACGCGAGGCCGCATGGTCCCTGTCCCCGCTTGGCACGGCGCGGCTGTCGGCGCCACGCCCGGATCCGTTATATCGATGCGGTGAGAGGGCATTTTGGCCCCTGAACCTTGCACATTGCTTGCAATTGGCGCGACCCCACCCCGCGGCATTGGGGGACGGTTGATGCTTTATTAACGGCAGATTGGCTGATCTAATTCGGCTGACCTAATTTGTTTCGCGAGACGTAAAAGCTGGCCGGAGATCTCAAATGGACAAAGCTGTGAGTTCCAGGCGTTCGCGCCCGAAAGCGGCCGAGCGGGAAAAATCCGTCCGGCCGTCGCGCGAACAGGCCGAGTCTGCCGTGCGCACCTTGATCCAATGGGCCGGCGACGATCCCGACCGCGAAGGCTTGCGCTCGACGCCGGCGCGCGTGGTGCGCGCCTACGAAGAGTGGTTCTCCGGCTACAACGACGATCCGCGCGAATATCTCAAGCGCACGTTCGAAGAAACCGGGGGCTACGACGAGGTCGTGGTGCTGCGCGACATCCGCTTCGAGTCGCATTGCGAGCATCACATGTGCCCGGTCATCGGGCGCGTGCATATCGGCTATCTGCCGCGCAACCGCGTTGTCGGCATTTCAAAGCTGGCCCGGCTGGTCGAGGTCTATGCGCGGCGGTTGCAGATCCAGGAAAAAATGACCGCCGAAATCGCGTCATGTCTCGAGACCGTGCTCAAGCCCCACGGTGTCGCCGTGGTCACCGAGGCCACGCATCAGTGCATGACCACGCGCGGCGTGCACAAACCCGGCGTTACCATGGTGACCAGCCGGATGCTCGGCGTATTTCGCAATAATGCCGAAACGCGTCAGGAGTTTTTGTCCGCCGTCGGCATGCGCGGCGCGATCCATGGTGGGAACGGCGGGTGATTGGAGCGGAAAAGATCACGCTCAAACAAAGAAGCTAGGCGGCCGCCGGTTCGACGATCTTGACGCCGTCCCGGCACTTATCCTCTTTGTGGATGGCGATGAAATTCAAGCCGCTCGGAATGACCATATAGCCGAAACCTTCGAGCCGCGTGCGCAAGGCGTTTTGATCCGTCTTCAGGGCTTCGATCAGCATGATCGGATGGTTCTCGCTGATGCACTTGGCGCCGCCCTCGAGCACTTCGAGTTCCATGCCTTCGACGTCGATCTTAACGACGTCGAGGCGCGGGAAATTGAACGAATCGAGATTGACCATCCGCACGTCGATCATCTTGTCGTCAGAATAATCGATCGCCTGGCCGATGAATTCGGTATTGTCGCGTTTTTTCAATTCGAGACTGCCGAAGCTTGAATTGGCCAGATAATTCGGCTGTGGCATTTTCATCGAGCCCGATTGGCTCGACACCGCGGTATGAATGACGCGGGCATTGAAGCAATTGTTGATCGCGACGTTGCCGGCGAGCGCGTAATAGATGCGCTCTTGAGCTTCGAACGCCAGCACCACGCCCCAGCCGGTCATGTGCTTCGCCCACTCGACAGTGTGAACGCCGAGATTGGCGCCGCAGTCGACGGTGACGACGCCGTCGCCGTGATACTTGCGGCGCAGATCGAGGATGCTCAGCATCAGGCCGACCTCGTCCGGGTCGTAAGAGGCCTTGTGGAGAAGCTGGAAGCCGGCGCCGTAGGCGCCCCTGGGTCCGGCATGTTGGTCGAACCGGTTCAAGATCATGGTGCCGTGATCGGTCGACGCGGTGATGAAAGCGAGAGGGCGTTGCGGCTTTGGCATGAGATGACGGCCCTGGGTTGGAGCAAGGCTGCAGCCGGCTGACGGACGCGCTGCGCCACGTAAAACTAATGTCGTTTTACGTGATTCGATTTTGGCCCGTGGGCAGGTTTTAGGCGGCCCGCCTGACCTCGTCCGCTAGCGCCCGCTCGGACAGGGGTTCCGCTAGATGCGCGCGGCCGGCGTCGCTGGCGAGTGATTTACGAATTCCGTCAGCTGGCGGCCAGCAATTCCCGCCGCGTCGCCTCGAGGATCTCGTCAGAGAATTCCTTGTTGCCTTTGTTGCCGACCGCACGCGCCAGGAGGAGCGCGCCGACCAGCCCCGCCATCGCGGCGACGCCCTTACGGCGGCGCTCGGCCTTGGTCTTGCCGGGAGCGGACTTGGCGAGGAGATCGATCAAAGGCTCAAGACCGTCGGCAAAGGCGTCCTGCACCAAGGGGCCGCTGCGCGCCGCGTCAGCGCCGAGCGCCGCGAAGACGCATCCCTGCCCGGGTTCGTCACGATGGCGCGGCTGGAGATAGCGCGTCAGCAGCGCCGCGTAGGGATCGTCCGGCGCTTTTGCCGCGGTCTTTTCCCAGTTCGCCGCGGCCTGCGTGGTCACTTTGCGGCAGGCCTGCGCCACCAGATCGTCCTTCGAGGCGAAATGGCCATAGAAACCACCATGGGTGAGATCGGCCGCCCTCATGATATCGGCGACGCCGATGCCGCTAAATCCGTTGGCGCGCAACAGCGCGCCGGCCGCCTCAATAATGCGTTCGCGGTTCTCGGCAGCTTTCTGCCGGCTCACTCTCATCGCGCACCTCAGCTATGCGGGCGGCTTCCAGTCTTGACAAATTATATGACGATCGACATCAATACGCAAGCTTCGATGATGGTCATCATTTAACTGCCATAATGTAACTTGGCCGACCCCTCGATCGGCAGATTTGGAAAGACACCATGGCGTCTAATGCGCTCGCCGCAACGCTTGCCCGCCGCAATGTCCATTATGGCTGGGTCGTCGTTGCCGTCACGTTCTTCACGCTCTTGGTCACCGCGGCCGCAATGGGCACGCCCGGTGTGCTGATCGTGCCGCTCGAGCAGGAATTCGGCTGGAGCGATGCGCAGATTTCCTCGGCGCTGGCGCTCCGCATCATGCTGTTCGGATTGTTCGGGCCGTTCGCCGCAGCGTTCATGAACCGCTACGGCGTGCGTCGCGTGATCATGGTGGCGATGGCGCTGATCTCGGGCGGCCTCTTGGCGTCGCTGGCGATGAAACAGGTATGGCAGCTCGTGCTGCTCTGGGGCGTCATTGTCGGCATCGGCACCGGCCTCACCGCGATGGTGCTCGCCGCGACGGTGGCGACGCGCTGGTTCAATCACCGCCGCGGCCTCGTTATGGGCCTCTTAGCGGCAAGCAATGCCACCGGACAATTGGTGTTCCTGCCGCTGATCGCGCATCTCACGACAGACTACGGCTGGCGCATGGCGCTGGTTTTTGTCGCTTGCATGCTCAGCGTAATCGCCGTTCTGGCGCTCCTGTTCATGCGAGACCGGCCGAGCGATCTGAATTTGCCGCTTTACGGTGAGAGCAAAATCACGCCGGCGCCCGCGCAGGGCGTTGGCCTCGCCTCGTTGCTGATGTCGCCGCTCCTTGTGCTGAAAGACGCAGCGCGGGTGCCGATCTTCTGGGTGCTGTTCGGCACGTTTTTTGTCTGCGGCTGCAGCACCAACGGCCTGATCCAGACCCATTTCGTCACGCTGTGCCACGACTATGGCCTGCCGGCCGTCACCGCGGCGAGCGTGCTCGCCATGATGGGCATTTTCGACTTCTTCGGCACGATCGGCTCGGGCTGGCTCTCCGACCGCTTCGACAACCGGTGGCTGTTGTTCTGGTACTACGGCCTGCGCGGGCTCTCGCTGCTCTATCTGCCGTTCACCGATTTCACGTTCTATGGGCTGTCGCTGTTCGCGGTGTTCTACGGCCTCGATTGGATCGCGACCGTGCCGCCGACGGTGAAATTGACCGCCGATCGCTTCGGCCCGGAGAAAGCCGGCATGGTGTTCGGCTGGGTGTTCGCCGGCCACCAGATCGGCGCCGCCAGTGCAGCGTTCGGCGCCGGCCTGGTGCGTACCGAATACTCGACCTACCTGCCGGCATTCTTCGTCGCGGGCGCGCTGTGCCTGATCGCGGCGGCGCTGGTGCTCACGGTGCGGAAATCATCGCGTACCGGCGTCGGCTCGGCAACGCCGGTGCCTGCGCGAGCCTGACACGAAGATCAGCGGCGCTTTTCCGCGATCTTGTCCCAGATCAGCGCCGCGATGTCGGAGCCGCCGAAATTCTTCACCGCGCGAATGCCGGTCGGCGAGGTGACGTTGATCTCGGTGAGATAGCCGCCGATCACGTCGATGCCGACAAACAACAGCCCGCGCTCGCGGAGCGCCGGCCCTAGCCGCGCGCAGATTTCGCGCTCGCGCTCGGTGAGGTCGGTCGCCTTGGGGACGCCGCCGCGCACCATGTTGGAGCGCAGATCGTCGGGCGCCGGCACGCGGTTGACGGCACCGGCGAATTCGCCGTCGACCAGGATGATGCGCTTGTCGCCGTCCTTCACCGCCGGCAGGAATTTCTGGATCACCCACGGCTCGCGGAACGTCGCCGAAAACATGTCGTAGAGCGAACCGAAATTGAGATCCTGGCGCGACAACAAAAATACCGCCTCGCCGCCTTTGCCGTAGAGCGGCTTCATGACGATGTCGCCGTGCTCGGCGCGGAACGCCTTGATCGCATCGAGGTCGCGCGTGACCAAGGTGGCCGGCATCAGATCGGGAAATTCGGTGACAAAAACTTTTTCCGGCGCGTTGCGCACATGCGCCGGATCGTTGACGACCAGCGTTTTCGGATGCACGCGCTCGAGCATATGCGTCGAGGTGATGTAAGCGAGATCGAACGGCGGATCTTGCCGCAGCAGAATCACATCGAACGACGAAAGCTCGACGTGGCGCGGCTCGCCAAGCGTGAAATGGTCGCCCACGGCGTCGCGGACCGCGAGCAAATTCACGCTCGCCGACACCTTGCCGTCGCGCATCGCGAGTCGGTCAGGCGTATAGTAGGAGATCGGGTAGGCGCGGGCCTGCGCTTCGAGCAGCAAAGCGAATGTCGAATCGCCGCGGATGTTGATGCGCTCGATCGGGTCCATCTGGACGGCGACGTTTAAGCTCATGGCGTGATCGGTGTCCGGCGGGTGGGAACAGCAAGAGCGGGCGAAGGTCTACGCAATTTTCACGGCTACCGCTACGCCCGCACAACAAAAGCTCTAGCGGCTGGCATCGAAAGCATTTGGGATGTGCTGCGGGATTTTGCCAGGCGTCACCACGATGACGTCGAAACGGATATCGCCATTGCCGTCGCCCGGATGATGCGCATGCCAGAGCTCGGCGGCGCTGATGATGCGCTGCTTGGTCCGCTCCGTCACCGCTTCCACCGCCTCTTCGAGGCTTGCGCGCGCTTTGACTTCGACAAAGACCAGGGTGTGGCGGCGGCGGGCGACGATGTCGATCTCGCCGAACGGGGATTTCCAGCGCCGCGCCAGGATCCGGTAGGCTTTGGCGATCAGAAACATCGCGGCGCGACTTTCCGCCGACAGGCCGAGCCGGAACGCCGCCAAACGCTCGGGGCGGGGCGCTGCTTTCGGCGGCTTCAGCGGCTCAGCGCCGCGCGCCATCGTCCGCCTCGGTGTTGTCCGCTTTCGCCAGCGCCAGCGCGCGCTGATAGACCTCACGCCGCGGCAGGCCGGTTAAGTCCGCCACTTCGCCGACCGCATCTTTCACCGACACGCGGGCCATGGCCTCGCGGAGTAAGATATCGGTCTCGGCCGTGCTCATCGGCTGCGCGTCCACGGGCGGCGCGATGACGAGAACGATCTCGCCGCGCGGCTCGTTGTCCGCGCAAGCTTTGGCCAGCGTCTTGAGGTCGCCGCGCAAAACTTCTTCGTGGAGCTTGGTGAGCTCGCGGCACAGAGCTACTTCGCGGTTCGGGCCGAGCCCATCCGCAATATCGGCGAGCGATGCCGCTGCGCGCGGGCCGGTCTCGAACAGAACCAGCGTCGCCGGGATGCGGCCGAGTTCGGCGATGCGGGTGCGGCGCGCGGCTTCCTTCGGCGGCAGAAATCCGGCGAACAGGAACTGGTCGGTCGGCAGCCCGGCAACCGTCAAGGCCGCCAGAAGCGAAGACGCTCCCGGAAGCGTTGTGACAGTGCACCCGGCTTCCTGCGCCGCACGCACCAGCTTGAATCCCGGATCGGATACCAGCGGCGTGCCGGCATCGGAGACCAGCGCGACGGCTGCACCGTCGGCGATCCGCTGCAGCAGTAGCGGCCTCGCCTGTGCGGCATTGTGCTCGTGATAGGGCGTGAGCGGCGTCGAGATCGCGTAACGATCGAGCAGCTTACGGGTGACGCGCGTGTCCTCGCAGGCAATCACGTCGGCGCCGGCGAGCGTCTCCAGTGCCCGCAAAGTGATGTCGCCGAGATTGCCGATAGGGGTAGCAACGACATGCAGGCCGGCTTTGAGCTTGCCAGCATCGATCTGTTGCCCGGCAAGCGCATAACGCCGCTGTGTGCCGGGCTCCGCGGCCGGCGGTTTTCGATACGCCTTGCTCATCGCTGCAAGCCTAGCCCCGCCGCGTCCGCACGTCATCGCACCTCGTGGCGGCGCCTAGTTCCCCAAACCGGATTCCCCAGCCGAATCCTGCAATTCTTGGCTTTAGTTAACCATTCGCCGCCAATATGTCAGATTGGCGATGGCTTATTTGCCTCGGCGCCAATGACTTGTTTTCAAATCTCGCGCCGCGAGGAGAACCCCTGTGTCGTCGCAGTCGAAGGTCGAGCCGTCGGCAATCACGCCCGTGATTTTGCCAACGCGGCGCCGCTCGATTGCGGGGCTAGCGGCCACGGCCGCCGCGTTCGTGGCTGGCTGCACGCAGAATTCACAATATCTGTCATCGCAGCCCGAGAGTTCACAGGCGGCGCCGGGCGCGACCATCGGCACCGGCCAGGTCAAAGCCGGGCTCATTCTGCCGTTGTCGGCGCCCGGCAATGCCGGCGTCGCCGGTCAGGCGATGCGCAATGCCGCCGAAATGGCGATCGCCGAGTTCAATTCGCCCAACCTTCAGCTCTTGGTGAAAGACGACGGCGGCACCGCCGAAGCGGCCCGGATCGGTGCACAACAATCGCTCGACGAAGGCGCCGAAATCATTTTGGGGCCGCTCTTCGCGCAATCGGTCACCTATGTCGGCCAGGTGGCGCGCGCCCGCAACATCCCAGTCATCGCCTTCTCGACCGACACCAATGTCGCGGCGAGCGGCGTCTATCTTCTCAGTTTCTTGCCGGAGTCGGATGTCGACCGCATCGTGCAATATGCCAGTTCGACCGGGAAACACTCGTTCGCGGCGCTCATTCCGGACAATCCCTACGGCACGGTGGTCGAAGCCGCGTTCAAGCAGTCGGTGACGCGGCGGAACGGCCAGATCGTCGGGCTCGAGCGTTATCCGCACGACCAAGTCGGAATGGCAAATCCAATCCGAAACATCACCCAGGCTTCGGCCCGCGCCGACGCCTTGTTCATCCCGGACGGCGGGGACGCCGTGCCAGGGGTCGTCGCGGCGCTTGCCGCCAATGCGGTCAATACCAAGCGGCTGCAACTCCTCGGCACCGGGCTTTGGGACGATCCGCGCATTTATGCGACGCCAGCGCTCGACGGCGGCGTGTTCGCGGCGCCCGATGGTGCCGGCTACAAGAACTTCACCCAACGCTACCGGGCCCGCTATAAACAGGATCCTGTGCGAACTGCCACCCTCGCTTATGATGCAGTGGCCCTCATCGCCGCTTTGGTGAAAACCCAAGGGCCGGCACGGTTTTCAGCAGAAACGCTGACAAGTCCCTCCGGTTTCTCTGGCATTGACGGCCTTTTCCGCTTCCGCTCCGACGGCACCAATGATCGCGGACTGGCCGTGCTGCGGGTCGCCTCCGGAGGCCCTCAGATTGTTGCTCCCGCCCCAAAGAGTTTTGGCGGTTCACCTGCAGGATAGTAAGCTAGCTCATATAACCAGAGAGGGTGTAGGGGATACAGCGATGAATCGGCGGGTTCTTGGCACCTAATCTCTCGCGATTCGTGCGTGGTGCTGCAGAAATAATAAGCTTACTTATTAAATTACGGACCCAAGGCTAAGCCGCCAGGTCCGCCACGACCGCGTCAAGCACCGGAAAGCCCGGCAGGGTCACCCTAAGACAGCCACTCTCCGTCGTCTCGATCAGCCCATGCTCAAGTAGCGTCGCGATGCGGACCTGATCGAGTTTGCGGCCTGAAACCGCCTCGTAACGTGCGATGTTGATGCCTTCGGCCAGCCGGAGACCCATCAACAGGAATTCGTCGGACCTCTCCTCCCTGGTCAACACCTCGTCGGTGATGACGCCATGCCCCCGCGTCTCGACCAGGCTCAGCCAGCTTTCCGGGCGTTTCTCGGTCGCGGTGGCATGCCGGTCGCCCTCGATGTCGAGCCGGCCGTGCGCGCCTGGGCCGATGCCGACATATTCGTGCGATCGCCAATAGACGAGATTGTGCCGGCATTCGCCGCCCGGCCGCGCGTGATTGGAAATCTCATAAGCCGGCAGTCCGTGTGTCGCGCAGATGTCCTGGGTCGTGTCGTAAAGCGCGCGCGCGGTGTCCTCGTCCGGCAGCTGCAATTTGCCCGCGGCATGAAGCGCGGCAAAGGGCGTCTCGGGCTCGATGGTGAGCTGGTAGAGCGAAAGATGCTCGCCCGCTTCGCGGAGCGCCATCTTGAGCTCGGCCGCCCAGTTGTTCGGCTCTTGCCCCGGCCGCGTGTAGATGAGGTCGAACGAATAGCGGCCAAACACCGTGCGGGCGACGTCCACCGCATCGAGCGCCTCGCGCGCCGTGTGCAGCCGCCCAAGCTCGGCCAGCACCCGATCGTCCAGCGCCTGCACGCCAAGCGATACGCGATTGACGCCGGCCGAGCGGTAGCCGCGAAAGCGTTCGGCCTCGACGCTTGTCGGATTGGCCTCGATCGTGATCTCCGCACCAGGCGCAACACGCCACTGCCGCACGATCGAATTGAGCACGCCGGCAATCGTCGCCGGCTGCATTAAGCTTGGCGTGCCGCCGCCAAAAAAGATCGAGGACACGGTACGGCCGCGCAACCGTTCAGCCGTCGTTGCGATCTCCCGGTGAAAGGCGCGCAGGTATCGCGGTTCGTCGATCGCAGCATGGCGGACATGGCTGTTGAAATCGCAATAAGGACATTTCGACAGGCAGAATGGCCAATGCACATAGACGCCGAATGCCTGCTCATTATCCGAGGCTTCACCCTTCAGGGCGTCATTGTTCAAGGCATCATTGTTCAAGGCATCATTCTTCAAGACATGCCTCCGCAAGTTTCATGAAGGCACGGGCCCGGTGCGACAGACCTTTGCCGCGTGGCGGCAGTCCGTGTTTCTCCTCGCTCGGCATTTCGCCAAAGGTCCGCGCGTGCCCGTCAGGCAGGAACATCGGATCGTAGCCAAAGCCTTGGCCGCCGCGCGGCGGCCAGACCAAGACGCCGTCGACGCGTGCCTCGAATTCTTCCGTATGGCCGTCCGGCCAGGCAACACATAAGGCCGAGACGAAATGCGCTGTGCGCTGGCCAGGCGTCACTGCGCCGCACGCTTTGAGCTTCTCTTCAATTATCGCCATCGCGGCAGCGAAATCCTTGTCGGGGCCGGCCCAGCGCGCCGAAAAGATTCCCGGCGCGCCGTCGAGGGCATCGACCACAATGCCGGAATCATCAGCAAAAGCAGGCAGTTTCGTTGCCATCGCGGCGGCTTGCGCCTTGATGCGGGCGTTGTCGCGAAATGTCGTTCCAGTTTCCTCGGGCTCTTTGAGCAGCAATTCACCCGCCGATATGGCGTCGATGCCGTAGGGTGCAAGCAGTTCGCGCATCTCGGCGAGTTTTCCCGAATTATACGTCGCGATCACCAACCGGCCCGTGATGCGACGATGCTTATGGTCGCTCACATCACCGCCATCTTCTGCAGATCGATGAGCTTGGCGACGCCTTTGCGCGCCAGCGCCAGCAAAGCTGCGAATTGCTCCTCGGAAAACGGCGTCTTTTCCGCGGTCGCCTGGATCTCGACGATATTGCCGGAGCCGGTCAGAACGAAATTGGCATCGGTGTCGGCTTGGGAATCCTCGGCATAGTCGAGGTCGAGCACCGCCGTTCCCGAACAGACGCCGCAGGAGATCGCCGCGATATGATCGCGCAGCACCTCGCCGTCGAACATCTGCCGCGTCTTCATCCAGGCGAGGCAGTCATAAAGCGCGATCCAGGCGCCGGTGATCGAGGCGGTGCGAGTGCCGCCATCGGCCTGGATGACGTCGCAGTCGATGGTGATCTGCCGTTCGCCCATGGCCTTGAGGTCGACCACCGAACGCAGGCTGCGGCCGATCAGGCGCTGGATTTCCACCGTGCGTCCGTTCTGCTTGCCGGCGGAGGCTTCGCGCCGCGTTCGCTCCAGCGTCGCGCGCGGCAGCATGCCGTATTCGGCGGTGACCCAGCCGCGCGCCTGGCCCTTCAGCCAGGGCGGCAGGCGATCTTCCAGTGTCGCCGTCACCAGCACATGGGTGTCGCCGAATTTCACAAAGCACGAGCCTTCCGCGTATTTCACCACGCCGCGCTCAAGCGAAATAGCGCGCAGTTCGTCAGGTTGTCGGCGGCTCGGCCGCATGCAGATCTCCCGGTTCCCTAGAGCATGATCCCGAAAAGTCGATACCGGTTTTCGGAAAAGATCATGCTCAATCAAAAGCTAGAGCCGGTTTTGATTCCGTCAGAGACAATGAGGCTCTAGGCGAAGCGTCTTTTACGTGTTCCGCCATCACAAGCGCAATGCCGACCGTGAGGACCTATCGCCGTTTCTTTACGAGCCGAACGCCATTGCCCGATTGCTTTGCGTTGTGGCTAACCGCTACCCTCCCGCCGGTCCGGCGGACAGGGAGGTCGCGATGTCAGAAACAACACAAGCAGAAACAACTCAAACGCTGGCAAAATTCGCCGCCACGCTGTCCTACGACGATCTGCCGCCGCGGGTCCGCGAGCATTGCAAGAACCTGCTGCTGGACGCGCTCGCCTGCGCGGTCGCAGGCTTTCAGGGCGAGGAAACCGGTCAGGTTGCCGCTTTCGCCACGGCGCTGGCGCAAGGCAGTGAGTCAAGCGTGATCGGCGGCGGGCATTTGTCCCTTGCCGGCGCGACGCTGCTCAACGCTTATCTCGTGACCGCAACTACGATGTGCGACGTGCACCGGGCGACCATGACACACGTCACGCCGGAAATCGTGCCGCCGGCGCTGGTGATTGCGGAGCGCGAGGGACTTTCCGGCCGCGATCTTCTGGTCGCCATCGCTGTCGGCTCCGAAGTAACGACGCGGATCGGCATCGGTCTCGACTATCCAGTGTTTCGCGCGCGGGGCTGGCACGGGCCGGGCATTATCGGCCCATTTGGCGCCGCGGCCGCCGTCGGCTCGTTGCTTCGCTTCGATGCCGAGACTATGGCGCGGGCCTTCGGGCTTGCCGGCAGCCAGGCCGCCGGCACTTTCGCCGCCTGGGGCACCCCCACGGTGAAATTTCATCAATGCCGCGGTGCCTTGTCGGGCTTGATGGCGGCTCTGTTGGCGCAGCAAAAATTCGTCGCGACGCGCGAATTCCTCACCGCCAAGGACGGTGGACTTTACAACGCTTACGTTAATGGCGGTCTGCCGGAATTGGTCACGGCCGATCTCGGCCAGCGCTTCGAGCTCGAACAGATCGCGTTGCGGCTATGGCCGTCAGCGACTGTGATTCAGGGTCTCGCCACCGCCATGTTCGATCTCGTTGAAGCGCACAAGATCGATCCCGCGCATGTGCGCCAGGTCCGGGTCGCAATGAGTCAAACCGCCTTCGATCTGCATGGCGGTTTCGACACCTACAAGGCCAAATTCGAGGCGCTGTTGTCCGCGCATTACACCGCGGCGATCATCCTGCACGACCGCGCGCTGACCTTGGCGCAGTTCAAGGCCAATCGGTACGACGACCCGAACCTGCGCGCTTTCGCCGCGCGGAAGGTCGAGGTCTATGCCGATCCGGCGGTCAAGGGCTCGCAGGCCGAGGTCGAGATCGCGATGGACGACGGTGGAAGCTTACGGGCGCGCTGCGAGCATCCGCTCGGCTCGTTCGAAAATCCGCTGTCGCGCCAGCAGATCGAGCAGAAATTCCGCACTTATGCGGCGGGCGTTCTGTCCGGAGCCGATGCCGACGCGGTGGTGACGGCGATCGACCGGCTGGACGATTTCGGCTCGGCTCGCCAACTCATGGATTTGCTGCGCAATAATTCCGCGCCACGTGCGATGGCGGCGGCGGAGTGATAAGCTCGTGTGGTCCCGGAGTGAGGGCAGTAATTCTTGGCCAGCCACGACTTTCCCATCGGCGTGAACCAGCAGGGCCTAGCCCAGCTCAATGAACGGTCGCGGGAAATCTTCCGCCTGATCGTCGAGAGCTATCTGGCGACTGGCGAACCCGTGGGCTCGCGCAATCTCTCCCGCATCCTGCCGATGACGTTGTCGCCCGCTTCGGTGCGCAACGTCATGTCCGATCTCGAACAGCTCGGCCTCGTCTATGCGCCGCATACGTCTGCGGGCCGGCTGCCGACCGAAGTGGGGCTGCGCTTTTTTGTCGATGCGCTGATGCAGATCGGCGATCTCACCGAGCGCGACCGCAAGGCGATCGAGGCCCAAGTCGCCGCTTCCGGACAATCGAAGTCGGTCGAAGGGGTTTTGACCGAAGCCTCAGGCCTTCTCTCGGGTCTGAGCCGCGCCGCAGGCGTGGTGCTGACGGCGAAAGCCAATCCGCGGCTCAAGCATATCGAGTTCGTGCGGCTCGAGCCGGAACGCGCGCTGGTGATCCTGGTCGGCGAGGACGGCCAGGTCGAAAACCGGGTGCTGAACATTTCCGTCGGTCTGCCGACCTCAGCGCTGACGGAAGCGGCGAATTTTCTCAATGCCCGCATCCGCGGCCATACCCTCGATGAGGTCAAAGTCGAGATCGAACGCACGATGAAGGAGAGCAAGGCCCAGCTCGATCTGCTGACGCAAAAGATCGTCGCCGACGGCTTGGCGAGCTGGGGCGGCGGCGAAAACGACGAGCGCAAGCTGATCGTGCGCGGCCAGGCGCACCTTCTCGACGATCTCAAGGCGGTCGCCGACCTCGAGCGGGTGCGCCTCTTGTTCGACGACCTCGAAACCCGGCGCGAAGTGATCGATCTCCTTGGCCGCGCCGAACAGGCCGAGGGCGTTCGTGTCTTCATCGGCTCGGAAAACAAGCTGTTCTCGCTGTCGGGCTCGTCCACCATCGTGGCCCCCTATCACGACGCCTCCGGCCATATCGTCGGTGTGCTCGGTGTGATCGGCCCGACGCGGCTTAATTATGCGCGGATCGTGCCGATGGTGGATTACACCGCCAAGGTCGTCAGTAAGCTGCTCGGGGGCTGAGTGGGCCACACAAAATCATAAGCACACTCACCTTGTTAAAGCGCGGCGCTTGATTTTTGCCCATTAAGTCCTGATATGCGGGACATAAATGAGGACCTGGCAAGAGACCGGACAAGCTTTGACCCGGCCAGGCTGTTTTAGACGTCTGCTTGAGATGATGGGATTAGGACATGACGGAACAGACCGCTCGCGCTGACGCCGAAGCGGCCCCGCCGACCGAGGCGCCGGCTCCGACGCCGTCCACGGCACTCGAACGCGAGCATGCGGAGATGAAGGACCGTCTCCTTCGCACGCTTGCCGAGATGGAAAATCTGCGCAAACGCACCGAGCGCGAGATCGCGGATTCGCGGCTCTACAGCGTCTCCTCCTTCGCGCGCGACATGCTCAATGTCGCCGACAATATGCGCCGCGCGCTCGACGCGGTGACGCCAGAATTGCGCGCCAGCGCGGAGCCGGGCGTGGCGGCGCTGATCGATGGCGTCGATCTCACCGAACGCGAACTCCTGAAGGCGCTGGAGAAGAACGGTATCCGACAGTTCTCGCCGCAGGGCGAGAAATTCGATCCCAATCTGCACCAGGCGATGTTCGAAGTGCCTGACGCGACGGTGCCGGCCGGCAGTGTCGTGCAAGTAGTGCAGCCCGGCTACATGATCGGCGAGCGGATGCTGCGGCCGGCTCTGGTCGGTGTGTCGAAGGGCGGCCCGAAAATAGCGCCGGCGTCGTCCACCAACGACAACGCTGAAGCTAAAGCTGCGAACTGACGATGAGAGCATGATCTGGAAAAAGCCTGCCCTCGGACTTGCTCCGAGGGTGGTGGCCGGTTTCCCGCCTTCGCGAAGCCCGCGTCGGCGGGCGAAGGAAGGTCCGAAAAGAACAGGCTCCAGCAAGATGGCTTCTATTTTGGATCGATGCTGTCGCGCACGGCGCGCAGCCGGTTGAACACCGTCGGCCAGGAATCGGCGCGTGCGATACCGATCATTTGCAGGAAGCCTGCCGTCCCGAAGCGCAACCATTGCACAACCATCACGTCGGTATCGCTTTGCGCATCTTTGGCTTTGGCGAGTGTCTCAAAGCCCGGTTGGCTGCCGATGCGCAGCGGCTCGGCGTCCTGGACTTGCACATCTTTGATGCCGACGATCTGCTGAAACGTCGAGCGCGCGAAATTGCTGCGGTCTGCGGGCTCCGCTGGGCCTCCGCCCATGGCGGCAATGAACAAGCGCGCATTGAGCACGGGCAACTCCTTGCTTTGATCTTTGCCCGCATCTTTGCCCTGGCTCTTGGCCGGATCCGGACCGGAGTCCGTGTCGGCAGGCTTATCGACCAGCATCAGCGCGCGGCCAGGCAAAACTTCACCGATCTTGAAGCCGGCCAAATTGCCGATGACGAACGGCATGAGACTGAGTTGTTCGGCGTCGGGTACACTGTCGCGCATGGCGAGCGTCGCGAGCGTGTCGCGCAGCACCTTGTCCGGATAGGCCGGATCCTGCTCCGGCACCTGGATGGTGACGAGCGCCGTCACATCGCCGGCGGCCGCAACCAGGAGCCACTTACGATAGCGCGCCTTATTGGTCGTCTGCGTACCGCTGAGAACAAAGCCTTTGCCGAAGCTGAGCTGGACAGGCTCGCGCTTGTCGATGTCGATGCCGTCCTTTTTCATCGCTTCCGGCACCATGGATTTCGCCAGCGCGTCGTAGGCCTCCGCCGGCAGCGTGGTGAATAGGATCGCGGCGTTCTTCTGCGGGTCCTCGAAGCCGATGAAATTTCGGCTCTGCACCATGTCGGCGGGGGGGACGATCCCGAGCCGTGAACCGGTCGGGAAAACCGGATCGGCGGCCAGTGCCGGCAGCGCGAACATTACGGCCACCATGGTGACGGCTGCGGCGGCAAAACGGGCGCCAAATCCAGCGCGAGATCGGGTCGATCGGATGCGCATCGTATTAGTCCTGAAGGGCCTGGACGGCGGCGTGCCGCGGTTGCGGCTCCGGCGTTTTAAATTGCGTCACCCGTCGCATGGTCAAATTGATCCGTCCACCCTCCGCCAGCAAGGTGGATGTGCCGGGGTAGATACGGTCGACCCCGTGGAAAGCGAGCCGGGCCTCGCCACCAAGCACGACCAGGTCGCCAGAATTGAGGCGAAAGGAGCGGGTGGAGTCGCCGCGTTTTGACCCGCCGACCCGGAACAAACAGGAATCGCCGAGTGAAAGCGAAACCACAGGCGCAGCAAAATCGGCCTCGTCGCGATCCTGATGCAGACCCATTTTCGCGGCCGGGCCGTAAAAGTTAATGAGGCACGCCTCCGGCGGGTGCGGATATTCGGCAACGTCGTCCCACATGGCGGCAAGCGGTTTTGGTAGCGGCGGCCAGGGTTGACCAGTATCGGGATGAACCGGGTCATACCGGTAGCCCTTCTCATCTGACACCCAGCCAAGCGAACCGCAATTCGACATACGAACCGAGAACGGCCGGCCGGATTTCGGCATGCGCGGGGTAAACAGCGGCGCCGCCGCGAAGACCTGGCGGATGGCGGTGACCATCGCCGATTGCGCGTCGCGATCGAGATAGCCCGAATAGAAGCGGACCCCGTTGATATCGAGCGAGCGCATCTTCATCCGGCCTTTACCACTGCCCGGCAACTTGCGCTCATGCGCCAGCCTTTGCGTTGTCTTGCCTCGGCCATCGTGCGCCGAGCGCGAAAGAACTATACGCCAAGCCGGCCGATGACGACCCGGCGAGAGACCGGCGACGAAAGCTGCGATGCGGCCGTGTTAATACCTTGATGAGAGGCCGCTTAATGCCCATTCCTGTCTTGCAGGGCGATAGCGCCCTCCTATATGAGCCAAGGGAAATCGCCCTGCGCAGCGGGCTTTAGGACAGGTCTTAAGCAGCGCGCGGGGTAACTGAGTGTCATAAGGGGGTCGGACTTACGGGCGCCTTCGGGGCCTGCCCGGCCTGCCGCTAGAGAGAGGATTTAAGACCATGGGCAAGGTCATTGGTATCGATCTCGGGACCACGAATTCCTGCGTCGCCGTCATGGAAGGCACGACGCCGAAGGTCATCGAGAACGCAGAGGGAATGCGCACCACGCCGTCCATCGTTGCTTTTACGGACGAGGGCGAGCGGCTCGTTGGCCAGCCGGCTAAACGCCAGGCGGTCACCAATCCGGAGCGCACAATTTTCGCGGTGAAGCGCCTCATCGGCCGCCGCTACGACGACCCGATGGTGGAGAAGGACAAGAAGCTCGTCCCCTACAAGATCGCGCGCGCCTCGAACGGCGACGCCTGGGTCGAGGTCGAGGGCAAGACCTATTCGCCGTCGCAGATCTCCGCTTTCATTTTGCAGAAGATGAAAGAAACGGCCGAAGCCTATCTTGGCGCGAAGGTCGATCAGGCCGTCATCACCGTTCCGGCTTACTTCAACGACGCGCAGCGCCAGGCCACCAAGGACGCCGGCAAGATCGCCGGCCTCGAAGTGCTGCGCATCATCAACGAGCCGACGGCGGCCGCGCTCGCTTACGGTCTCGACAAGAGCAAGAGCGGCGTGATCGCGGTCTATGACCTCGGCGGCGGCACGTTCGACATTTCAATTCTCGAAATCGGCGACGGCGTGTTCGAGGTGAAGTCGACCAATGGCGACACCTTCCTGGGCGGCGAAGATTTCGACATGCGGCTGGTCAATTATCTGGCCGACGAATTCCAGAAAGAGCAGGGCATCGACCTGCGCCGCGACAAGCTCGCGTTGCAGCGGCTGAAGGAATCCGCCGAGAAGGCCAAGATCGAGCTGTCGTCGACGACGCAGACCGAAATCAATCTGCCGTTCATCACGGCGGATGCATCCGGTCCGAAGCATCTGACGATGAAACTCACCCGCGCCAAATTCGAGGCGCTGGTCGACGATCTGGTGCAGAAGACCATCGAGCCGTGCCGTCAGGCGCTCAAGGACGCCGGGCTTTCGGCGGCCGAGATCAACGAAGTCGTCCTGGTCGGCGGCATGACGCGCATGCCGAAGGTCCAGGAAGTCGTGAAGCAATTGTTCGGCAAGGAGCCGCACAAGGGTGTCAATCCCGACGAAGTCGTCGCAGTCGGCGCGGCCATTCAGGCCGGCGTGCTGCAAGGCGACGTCAAGGACGTGCTGCTGCTCGACGTGACGCCGCTGTCGCTCGGCATCGAGACGCTGGGCGGCGTGTTTACCCGGCTGATCGATCGCAACACCACGATCCCGACCAAGAAGAGCCAGGTGTTCTCCACGGCCGAAGACGGCCAGACCGCGGTGACGATCCGTGTGTTCCAGGGCGAACGCGAAATGGCGGCCGACAATAAGATGCTGGGCCAGTTTGATCTGGTCGGTATCCCGCCGGCGCCGCGCGGCATTCCGCAGGTCGAGGTCACCTTCGACATCGACGCCAACGGCATCGTCAATGTATCGGCGAAGGACAAAGGCACCGGCAAGGAGCAGCAGATCCGCATCCAGGCGTCGGGCGGGCTGTCCGAGAGCGACATCCAGAAGATGGTCAAGGACGCTGAGGCTCACGCCGAGGAAGACAAGAAGCGCAAGGCGGAGGTTGAAGCCAAGAACCACGCCGAGGCTCTGGTTCACGCTACCGAGAAGACGCTCGCCGAACATGGCTCGAAGGTTGGCGAGGGCGAACGCCGCGCCATCGAGAACGCCATGGCCGATCTCAAGGAAGCCTTGAAGGGCAATGACGCCGAGGCGATCGCGGCGAAGACCAACGCGCTGGCGCAGGCTTCGATGAAGCTCGGCGAGGCGGTGTATAAGCAGCAAACCGAGCCGCCGCCGGGCGGTGACGCCCAAGGTTCCGGTGCGCAAGGCTCCGGCGCGGAAGGCAAGAAGGAAGACGTCGTCGACGCCGAGTTCACGGAAGTTGACGACGACAAAAAGAACAAGAAATCTGCTTAAGAGCGGCGAGGCGCTTGATGCCATTGCGGCTTGTCAGAATTGCACCCCCGGAACCGAAACGGGGGTGCTCGTTCTTCAAGCCCAGAATCTGCAAGGCTCTGGTGCAGGCGATGACGCAGGCTGTTGGGTAAGACATAATGGCCAAACGCTGCTACTACGAAACGCTTTCGGTTGAGCGCACGGCGACCGAGATCGACATCAAAACGGCGTTCCGCAAGCAGGCGATGCAGTGCCATCCGGATCGCAATCCCGGAAGCCAGGACGCCGAGCATCGTTTCAAGGAAGTCAACGAAGCCTACGAGGTCCTCAAGGACCCGGATAAGCGCGCGGCCTATGACCGTTTCGGCCACGCTGCATTTGAGCATGGCAACGGCGGCCAGGGCGCCGGCTTCGGCGCCGAGTTCGGCACCACGTTCTCCGATCTGTTCGAAGGCATTTTCGGCATGTCGGGCGGCCGCGGCCGCGGCACCGGCCGCGAGCGCGGCGCCGATCTGCGCTACAACATGGAGATCTCGCTCCATGAAGCCTATGTGGGCAAGAATGCACAGATCCGCATTCCGACCTCGGTGACGTGCGAGGCATGCTCGGGCTCCGGCGCCAAGGCCGGCACCAAACCGAAGGTCTGCGCAATGTGCGCCGGCCAAGGCCGAGTCCGTCACGCGCAAGGCTTCTTCACGCTCGAACGCACGTGCCCGAACTGCCACGGCCGCGGTCAGGCGATCGACAGCCCCTGCGCGACGTGCGCCGGCTCCGGCCGCGTCACCCGCGAGCGCACGCTGTCAGTGAACATTCCGCCGGGCGTCGAAGACGGCACCCGTATCCGTCTCGCCAGCGAAGGCGAAGCCGGCGTGCGCGGCGGTCCGCCGGGCGATCTCTATATTTTCCTGTCGATGGCTGCGCATCCGTTCTTCCAGCGCGAGGGCGCCGACCTGCATTGCCGCGTTCCGGTGTCGATGGTGACGGCGGCCATGGGCGGTGACATCGAAGTGCCGACGATCGATGGCGGGAAGACCAAAGTGAAAGTGCCGGAGGGAACGCAGTCCGGCCGCCGCTTCCGGCTGCAGGCCAAAGGTATGCCGGTATTGCGCACGCGGCAGAATGGCGACATGTATGTGCAGGTTGTCGTCGAGACGCCGCAGAAATTGACTAAGAAGCAGCGTGAGCTCTTGGCGGAGTTCGATCGGCTCTCGTCCACGGAGACGCAGCCGGAATCCTCGGGCTTCCTCGGCAAGGTCAAGGAGTTCCTTGACGGATTGAGCGGCCGCGCCGGTTCCCCTTAGGCCCATATGGCCTTTGTCACCCAAATGTTTTAAAAGCGGCAAGATTCTGTCGCGTGCAATTGTCGCTTGGATCTCATGTCGCTGCCGGCCCTGCAAAAATTCGAACGGAAGATCGAGCGGCAGCTCCGGCTCCTCGAGGTCGGCAGGACCATCATCGAGCGTAAGATCGAGCGCCAGTTCCGGATATTCGAACGGCGTCGCGACGATTTCGGCCGGAAAATCGAAAAAAACATCGAGCAACGGATCAGGCAGTTCGAGCTGAAGAAAGGCATTCGGCTCGACGACGAGGTGCGCTTCATCCGCTCGTGGATCGAACGCCCGCTGTCGACCGGGGCGGTCGCCCCGTCGAGCAAAATCCTGGCGCGCACCATGGCGCGCTATGTCGATCCGAATAGCAGCGGGCCCGTGGTCGAATTGGGCCCAGGCACCGGGCCGGTCACGGAAGCCTTGGTAGAGGCCGGTGTCGACCCGTCGCGTCTCGTGCTGGTCGAATTCAACCCGACATTCTGCCGGCTGCTGCGCGCGCGCTATCCGGAAGCGACGCTGGTGCAGGGCGATGCCTACAGCATGCGCCGGCTTCTGGAGCAGCTACTGTTGCAACCCGCGGCCGCCGTCGTCTCCGGCCTGCCGCTGATGACCAAGCCGATCAAGATGCGGTTGCGGCTTCTGCGCGACGCTTTCGAGCTGATGCTGCCGTCAGCGCCCTTCGTGCAATTCACTTATTCGGTGGCGTCGCCGGTGCCGACGCGGCTGAAAGGTTTTTCGGTGGAAGCCTCCGAACGCATCTGGATGAACCTGCCGCCGGCGCGGGTCTGGGTCTATCGGAAGACCTAAAGTGCGCGGTCGCTTCGGACAGAATCTGCGCAAGGCTTCCCCGATGCCGACGCCAAAAATTCTGATCATTCCAGGGTCGCTGCGCACCGGCTCGCACAATGCGCGGCTGGCAGCGCTCGCGGCGAAAGAACTGGTGCTCTTAGAGGCCGAGATCACGCGCATCTCGCTCGAGGATTATACGCTGCCGCTGTTCGACGCCGACCTCGCATCGACATCGGGGTTGCCGGCGGCCGCAGTGCAGCTCAAGCGCATGTTGCTCGCCCACCAGGGCATATTCATCACCAGTCCCGAATACAGCGCGTCGGTGACGCCGCTCGTCAAGAATACGATCGACTGGATTTCGCGGGTGCGCGATCACGGTGAGCCGGCCTATGCGGCGTTCAAAGGCCGGGTCTTTGCCATCGGCGCGGCGGCTAATGGCGGGCTTGGCGGCCTGCGGTCGCTGATGGCGCTGCGGCAAATTCTGGAACTCGGCTGCGGCGCGCTGGTCATCCCGGAGCAAGTGGCGGTGCCGCGCGCCGATCAGGCGTTCGACGAGATGGATAATCTCAAGGACGAGAGTCTTGCCACGGCCTTGAAAGCTGCTATGCGCAGGCTTGTCGAACTCGCCAGCGTGATGGCTTAAAGCATGATCCGGAAAAGTGGGTAGCGGTTTTCCAATAAGATCATGCTCCGCTAAATTTCACGCGGCCTCAAGGATTGCGCCGATGCCGCTTCAGCCCCGCGATCGCCTGATCGTCGCACTCGACGTGTCTACCGTCGAAGAAGCGCAGGCCATGGTGGCGCGGCTCGGCGATGCGGTGTCGTTCTACAAGATCGGCTATCAGCTCGCGCTTGCCGGCGGTTTGTCTTACGCGGCGGCGCTGATCGATTCCGGCAAGCAATTGTTCGTCGATATGAAGCTGCACGACATCGGCAACACGGTCGCTGCCGGCGTCAAAAGCGTATCGCGGATCGGCGCGACGTTCCTCACGGTGCACGCCTACCCGCAGACCATGAAGGCCGCGGCAGAAGCGCGGGAAGGGGGCTTGCGCATTCTCGCGGTCACCGTGCTGACATCCTATGATGATGCCGATCTCAAAGCCGCCGGCTACGGGATATCCGTTGGCGATCTCGTCGCGCAGCGCGCCCGCCATGCGCTCGAAATCGGCATCGACGGACTGGTCTGCTCGCCGGAAGAAGTGTCAAATCTCCGCGCGATCGTCGGCGACAGGCTTGCGCTGGTGACGCCGGGCATCCGGCCGGCCGGCGTCGACGCGGGCGATCAGAAGCGCATCGCCACGCCGGCTGCCGCGATCGCGGCCGGCGCGGATTATCTTGTGGTCGGCCGCCCGATCGTCGCGGCCGCTGATCCGAATGCTGCCGCCCAATCGATCGTCGCCGAAATTGCCGCGGCGGCGAAGACCTAGGACGTAAACCTAACAGGGAGGACGCCATGCCCAAGGGCTACTGGATCGCGCGCGTCGATGTGCAGGATGAGGACGGCTACAAGCCTTATGCCGCCGCCAATCCCGCCATCTTCAAAAAATACGGCGGCCGTTTCGTGGTGCGCGCCGGCAAGTTCGAAAGTATTGAAGGCGCGAGCAGGTCGCGCAACGTGGTGATCGAGTTTCCCGACTATGCCGCGGCGCTCGCCTGCTATCGTTCGCCGGAATATCAGGCCAACATCAAGATCCGGCAACCCCACTCAAGTATCGATCTCATCATCATCGAAGGTTACGACGGCCCGCAGCCCTGACCGGACCAAGTGTCGGGCCATAACAAAGGAAGTGCGCCGTGGCGAAGGGCTATTGGCTACCGCAGATCGATATTAGCGATCCGGAAGGTTACAAGGGCTACATGGCGGCGACGCCGCCGGCTCATGAAAAATATCGCGGCGTTGCGCTGGTGCGCGGCGGCAGAAGCGAAGTCGTCGAGGGCCGCACTCGTGCGCGCTGCATGATCCGCGAATTCCCCGATTACGCAACGGCGCTCGCTTGCTATCGCTCTGACGAATGTCAGCGCGCGCGGCCGTTGCGCCTTGGCTACTCGGCCTGCGATTTCATCATCGTCGAGGGTTATGAGGGCGTGCAACCGCCGTCCACCGCCACGGTGCCGGCCGCCGCGGCCAAAAAAGGCTATTGGATCGCCCAAGCCGACGTCACCGACCCTGAGGGCTACAAGGCCTACATGACCGCCGACATGGAGCCATTCGGCAAATTCGGCGGTCGCTTCCTGGTCCGCGGCGGTGCCCGCGAAGTCACGGAAGGCAAGGCGCGGAGCCGCACCGTGGTCATCGAATTTCCCAGCTATGAGGCCGCGATCGGTTGCTACCGTTCGCCCGGTTACCAGGCGGCGAAAAAGCTGCGCGACGGCAAAGCCGAGTTCGATCTGGTCATCGTCGAGGGCTACGACGGCCCAAAGTTCTGATTGCTTCCTTTCCCCCTCAGTAGAGGTGAAAGCGGCCTTGTTGCTGGCGTCCAAACGTGCGGCTATACCCGCGCCAACAGGAAACTCGGTCAATGTCAGCGGCAAATTCCGATATGCGTGTGGTGATTGCTGGCGCCGGCGGGCGCATGGGGCGCACCCTCATTCACGCGATCGCGGCAACCAAGGGCTTGGCGCTCGCGGGCGCGGTGGAAGCCGCAGGTTCCGCCGTCATCGGCCGCGATGCCGGCGAGCTTGCCGGTCTCGGCCCAAACGGCATCAAGGTGACGAGCGACTTTGCGGCGCTGTTGAAGGAAGCCGACGGCCTGATCGAGTTCGCATTGCCCGCAGCGACGTTGGCATTTGCCGAACTGACGGCGGCCGCCGGCAAGATTCACATCATCGGCACCACCGGCCATTCCGCCGAAGAGGATGCCGTGATCGCGAAGGCGGCGAGCGGCGCGACCATCGTGAAATCCGGCAATATGAGTCTCGGCGTCAATCTCGTGGTGGCGCTCACCAAGCGCGTGGCGAAGACACTCAACGACGATTACGATATCGAGATCGTCGAAATGCACCACAACAAGAAGATCGACACGCCATCGGGCACGGCACTCATGCTCGGCCGCGCGGCGGCGGTAGGCCGGGGCATCGATCTCGCCCAGCACTCGGCGCGCGGCCGCGATGGCGTGACCGGGGCGCGCAACGCGGGCGATATCGGGTTTGCCTCGCTGCGCGGCGGCACCGTGGTCGGCGACCATTCGGTGATCTTTGCCGGGCCGGCCGAGCGCGTGGAGCTTGTGCATCGCGCTGAGGACCGCATGATCTTCGCGCGCGGCGCGCTGCACGCGGCGCTATGGGCGCGCGGCAAGAAGCCCGGCCTTTATACGATGGCCGATGTGCTGGGCTTAGCGGACATTTAGGGCGTAGCGGTCGTGACCATGGCTGACGACAGGGCGCAACGCATTCGGCAGCTGCTGGCGGATCTGGTCGGCTTCAATACGGTCAGCGACCGCTCGAATCTGCCGCTGATCGCCTATATCGAGAAATATCTGACCTCGTTTGGCGTTAGCGGCCGGCGGCTTGTCGACGATACCGGGCAAAAAGCATCTTTGTGGGTGACGATCGGGCCGGAGAACACGCCGGGCCTCGTGCTCTCCGGACATACCGACGTGGTGCCGGTCGAGCGGCAGCCGTGGACCGGCGATCCTTTTACCCTGATCGAGCGCGACGGCCGCTTCTACGGCAGGGGTACGACCGACATGAAGGGCTTTGTCGCGGTGTGCCTGGCGATGGTGCCGGAAATCCGCGCCGCCAAGCTGAAAATGCCGATCCATCTGGCGATTTCCTACGACGAAGAAGTCGGCTGCATCGGCGTGCGCCCGCTCCTGCGCGAACTCAGCCACGCGCCGGTCAAGCCGCTCGGCTGCTTCGTCGGCGAACCGACGCAGATGCAAATCATCATCGGCCACAAGGGCAAGCACGGTGTACGGGCGACGTTCCGCGGCAAGTCTTGTCACTCATCGCTGGCGCCGAGCGGCGTCAATGCGGTCGAATATGCCGCGGAACTGATTGTTGAAGTGCGCCGCCGCGCCGCCCAATTGGCGACAGAGGGAGAGCGCGACGAGATGTACGACGTCGCGCACACCACGCTGCTCACGAGCGTCGCGCAGGGCGGCACTGCGCGGAACATCGTGCCGGACGAGTGCATGATGGAGTTCGAAGCGCGCGGCCTAGGGATGAACGAGTCAAAGGAGGTTACCGATGCGATCGTGGCCTGGGCCAAGGCCGAAATCGAGCCGCAGATGCGGAAGGCAGAGCCAAGCTGCGGCATCGATTTTGAAGAAATCCTCGAATATCCGGCGCTGGACGTGAAACCCGATCATCCTTTGGTCGCGCTCGCCAAGCAGTTAGGCGGCCGCAACAGCCACGGCAAAGTCAGCTTCGGCACCGAGGCCAGCCTGTTCGTCAGCATGGCCGATATACCCACGGTCGTCGTCGGACCGGGCTCGATCGAACAGGCGCACAAGCCGGACGAATTCGTCGAAATCTCAGAGCTGTCGAAATGCGCCGGCTTTATCGAACGGCTGATCGCGCATTGTACCCAGCATGGCGGCTTGACCGCGGCCTGACGCCTATCCGGCCAACAGCGACGCGCCCGTCATCTCTTTGGGCTTCGGCAATTCCATGAGCTCAAGCAGCGTCGGCGCGAGGTCGGCGAGGCGGCCTTCCGCCACCAGCCCGCGATTGCGGCCGCCAAGCAACAGCAGCGGCACTGGATTTGTGGTGTGGGCTGTGTGCGGACCGCCGGTTGCGGGATCGCGCATCATTTCGCAATTGCCGTGATCGGCGGTGACGAGAAGCGCGCCGCCGGATTTCTCGATCGCCTCGGCGATGCGGCCAAGCGCGGCATCGACCGTCTCGACCGCCTTGATTGCCGCCGGGAGGCTCCCGGTATGGCCGACCATGTCGGGATTGGCGAAGTTGAGCACGATCAGATCGTATTTGCCGGAATTGATCGCAGCGACCGCTTTGTCGGTGAGTTCCGGCGCCGACATTTCCGGCTGCAGATCGTAGGTCGCGACCTTCGGCGATGGCACCATGATGCGGTCTTCGCCGGAATAAGGCTCCTCGCGGCCGCCGTTGAGAAAATAAGTCACGTGCGGATATTTTTCTGTCTCCGCCATGCGCAGTTGCGTGCGGCCGGCATGCGCCACCACTTCGCCGAGGATGTTGGCGAGTGTCTGCGGCGGGAAAATCGTCGCCATGAGCTTGTCGAGATCGTCGGAATATTGCGTCATGCCGACGGCTGCGGCGAAGCGGACGATGCGCTTGCGCGCAAAGCCTGAGAAATTCGGATCGAGCATGGCACCGAGAATTTCACGCACCCGATCGGCGCGGAAGTTAAAGCACAGCACGCCGTCGCCGTCTTTCATGCCGTGATAATCGCCGACCACCGCCGGGACGATGAACTCGTCGAATTTCTTGTTGGCATAGGCATCGGCGACGACCGCGGGCGCGTCGGCAAAGCGCGGTGCGTCGGCTTCGACAATCGCGTTATAGGCATTCTCGACCCGGTCCCAGCGGTTGTCCCGGTCCATCGCAAAATAGCGTCCGCACACGCTTGCGACTTTTACCGCCGGCGGCAGCGCGGCAAGGAGCCGCTTCACATCCTCGGCCGCTGATTGCGGCGGCGTATCGCGACCGTCGGTCAGCACGTGCATGAGCGTCGGCACGCCGGCATCGGCGAGTATTCTCGCTAGCGCCGCAGCCTGGTCCTGATGTGAATGCACGCCGCCCGGCGAGACCAGGCCGAGCAAATGGCAGGTGCCGCCGCTTGCCTTAAGTTTTTTGATCAGCTCGCCGAGCGCCGGTGTGCTCTTGATCTCGCCATCGGCGATCGCCGTCGCGATGCGCGGCAGATCCTGCATCACCACGCGACCGGCGCCAATATTGAGATGGCCGACCTCGGAATTGCCCATCTGGCCGTCGGGCAGGCCGACGTCCTTGCCGGAGGTGCGCAGGAAGCCGTGCGGACCGGTCTGCCACAGCCGGTCGAAGGTCGGCGTCTTGGCCTGGCGGATGGCGTTGTCGGCTCTGTCTTCGCGCCAGCCCCAGCCGTCGAGAATAACGAGCATCACCGGCCGCCGACGCTGCATCTTCACTACCCCTGTTGCGGATGACGAAGCGGTATCGCCAATTGCGGTGCACGCGTCAATCCGAGCGCAGCGACGCGCGCGGCATCCGTTAAGATTTTCGTTTCAACGCAGTCAAATAAGGTAAAATTCTGATTTACATTGTATCTGTCGCGGTGAAATGCTTTTAGACTCGCCGATGGGGCGGGCGGCTTTTCTTACGATCTTGATTGTGTTGGTGGCGAGCGTGCCGGCGCGCGCGGTCGAACGGCCGCCGCAGTTCGTCGAGATCGCAATCGACAACTGCACCGAGCTCGAACGCTGGAAAGAGCTGACCGCGTTCGCCGCCGAGATGAACAAAGACGGTGACCGGCTGCATTTCACGTTCTTCGTCAGCGGCGTCAATTTCATCGCCAATGCCTATCGCAATCTGTACGAAGCGCCCGGGTATCGGCGCGGTGAATCGCGGATCGGATTCGGCGGTTCGGCCGACGATGTGCGGCAGCGCGTTGATTACATCAACGAGCTTTACCGCAGCGGCCACGAGACCGGCTCTCACGCGGTCGGCCATTTCAGCGGCCGTAGCTGGTCGGCCGGCGACTGGGCGAGAGAACTGAATTCGTTCCGCGACGTTCTCGCCAATGTCGGGCCGCACAACGGGCTGGGCAGTGGCGTGAAATTCGACTTCCCGCTTTCACAGGTCGCGGGCTTTTGGCGCGCCTTATCTCGATAACAGTCCCGGTCTTTACACCGCGCTCAAGGAGAGCGGCTTCCGCTACGATACGTCGGGCGACGGCAAGGCCGATGCGTGGCCGGACAAAGTCGACGGTTTGTGGCGCTTCAACTTGGCGGAGATCGGGCTGCACAATACCGGCAAGCATCTGTTGTCGATGGACTACAATTTCTTCGTGGCGCAATCGCACGCCACGGTCGAGCCGAGCCGGCACGAGTTCTTCAAGCAGCAGGTGCTGCAAACCTATCTCGATTATTTCAAAGCCAATTACACCGGCAACCGCGCGCCACTCCATATCGGCCATCACTTCTTCGACTATCAGGCCGGCGCTTATCGCGAAGCGCTGGAGGCCTTTGCGCAGACCGTTTGCGGCTTGCTGGAGGTCCGCTGCACGACCTATTCGGCGCTTGCCGATTTTCTCGACCGGCAAGATCAGGCGACGCTTACGGCCTATCGCAGCGGCGATTTCCCGCATGCCGGCGATCCATTCAGCGTCGCCGACAACTGGACGCTCCGCGGCCGGCTGGAATAGGGTTCGATTGGCCGTGCCGCGGCCGAAAAATTCACGCTGCTCCAACTTGCCCAGCCTCCCAGCCGAGCATGGCGCGCTTGCGCGTGAGGCCCCAGTGATAGCCGGTGAGGTCGCCGCTCTTGCCGACGACCCGATGGCACGGCACCACGAATGATACCGGGTTCTTGCCCACGGCGGCGCCGACGGCGCGCGCGGCGGTCGGCTTGCAGATCTTTGCGGCGAGGTTGGAATAGGTCGTGACACGGCCCATTGGGATTCGCAGGAGCGCGTCCCAAACCCGCACCTCGAAATCGGTCCCGATCAGCACCACGCGCAACGGCTCGCTCGGCCGCCAGCGCGTGGGATCGAAAATGCGCCGCGCGATCGATGCGGTAAATGCGCTGTCCTCGACGTAGTTGGCCTTGACCCAGCGGCGCTTCATGTCGGCGAGCGCCGAGCGCTCCTCGCCGGGATCGGCAAAGGCAAGCCCGGCGAGCCCGCGGTCGGTCGCCATGACCAGCGCATTGCCGAACGTCGAGGGGTGGAAGCCATAGCGGATCGTCAGTCCTTCGCCGCCGGATTTCCATTCGCCCGGCGACATCGCTTCATGCGTCACGAACAGATCGTGCAGACGGCCGGGGCCGGATAGGCCGACCTCATAGGTGGCGTCGAGCACGCTCGCTGAATCGCGCAGAAGCCGGCGCGCGCCGTCGAGTGTCAGCGCTTGCAGGAATGCCTTGGGGGTGAGCCCGGCCCAGCGACGGAACAGGTGATGCAGTTCGGTCGGCGTGACGCCGGCGGCTTCGGCGATGGCCTCGATTTCGGGCTGTTCACGCCAATGGCCGCGGATATGGCCGATGGCGCGGCGCACCACGTCGTAATCGGCGGCGGCCTCGGCGAGCGGCAGGTTCAAAGTCGGGTCGGGAACGCGATCGGGCGATAGCATGGGTGTATCCATCATTTGCTCCGATCTAGGCTGCGTTTGGCGGCGAAACCACCCGTTTCCTGTGCTCCAAATGCCTCACCCTGGGGGAGGAAGGTCGCCGATGGCGACCGGGGAGGGTTCGTACTGACCCGCACCTTACGCGCTGCGCGCGTCAATCGAACACGGTCCGGGTCGGGCCGCGCTTGGCCTCGCTGATGGCGTTGGTCAGCGCATGCGCAAAGCTCGCCTTCTCGGCCGGCCCCAGGAAGACCGCGATCGGCAGGCGGCGGCCGTGCGACACCAGGAACAGGCGTTCGATGCCGAATTCCTCGTGCACAATGCGGTCGATCCGCACCCAGAGCGGATTGAGCGTCCATTCCCGGACCCGGCCGCGATGGCTCACCTGGCGCAGCGTCAATTCGGTGGCGGTGACCGTCACCTCTTCATAAGCGCGCGCGGTGCGGTAATTGGCGCGGAACGCGAGATAGACCAGCAGCACGTCGAGCCCGAAGAAGCCGAAAATCGGCCAGGCGCCGAGCATGACAAAGAACACACCCGAGGCGAAGCTGATACCGCCGATGCAGAGCATGAAAATGAGGAAGCCGGTCGGGCTCAGCGAACGGTGCGGCGTGAGCACGGCCGAAAAGATTTTAACATCAGCCGAAGTATCGCTGGCCGAAGTGTCGTTGGGGATATTGGCCGCGGTGTTGTCGCTACTCATAAGGCTCATTATACAAAAACGATGGCGCGAAAAACCAGCAAAGCGAAAAAGACAGCCAAGCCGGGGAAAACCGCGAAACAGGGTCCGCAGGTCGCCCGCAAGGGCAAAGCCGCGCAGCTTAAGCCGCAAAAGGCACGGACCAAAGCCGATGCCAAAGCCGATGCCAAGGCCGCCCGTGCTAGGGTCGGCGACGGCGAGTTGCCCCAGTGGACAAAGGCCGAGATCGAAGAAGCGTTCCGGCGCTTCGCCGCCGCCAATCCCGAGCCGCGCGGCGAGTTGCATCACGTCAATCCGTTCACGCTTCTGGTCGCCGTCGTGCTCTCGGCGCAAGCGACCGACGCCGGCGTCAACAAGGCGACGCCGGCTTTGTTCAAGCTCGCCGACACGCCGGAAAAGATGGCCAGGCTTGGCGAAGAGCGTGTCCGCGAGCTGATCAAGACCATCGGCCTATTTCGCACCAAGGCAAAGAACGTGATCGCACTGTCAAAAATCCTGGTCGCGCAGCACGGCGGCAAGGTTCCGCACGATCGCGCGGCGCTCGAGGCGCTGCCCGGCGTCGGCCGCAAGACCGCGAATGTCGTGCTCAATATCGCTTTCGGGGAGCCGACCATCGCGGTCGACACGCATATTTTTCGCATCGGCAATCGCACCGGACTTGCCGTCGGCAAGACGCCGCTCGACGTCGAACTGAAATTACTGGAGGTCGTACCCGAGCGCTATCGTCTGCACGCGCATCACTGGCTCATTCTGCACGGCCGCTATGTGTGCCTCGCGCGCCGCCCGTTATGCGAGAAATGCATCATCGCGGATCTATGCAAATGGCCTGGAAAAACGGTCAATTCACCTGCCGCCGCCGCAGAAAAATAATCAGTGCGACTCCGGCATTGGCGATGACGAGCGTTGCCGGAAAGACGCAACGCCCATGACATCTTTGAACGAGACCGCAACACCCACCGCGCCAATCCCCCAAAAATCCCCTGGCGAATTCTCGCGCGTTGGATAAATCGTCTTTATCCACCGCCGTATTGCACTGCGAAATAAAGATCGTTTCGTCAAATCCACCCACATTGGGATCGACCGGGACCCACCGATCCACTGAGTTATCCCCAAAGGCGACGCGGCTTCGCGCCGGCACGCTTTAACTTGCACCCCGGGATCGCAGCGATATCCTTAAATCAGATCGGTCGCGTTTGGTTCTGCCGAATGTGACGATCGCCGGGGTCAGGTCCGCCTGGGCGTGTAGCCGCTACCAGCGCCGCGCTACATGGTAGGTTTTGATCCTGGTTCCCAGCCGCGGGTAGCAGCGCTAGGAACGTGACGGGCGGGCGCAAGCTCGCCCGTCATGATTCTGGCGACCTGTTCGCACCGGTTGACCGGGCGCTCCTTGGCGGCGATATGAAAGCCGGCACCGAAGCCAATACGGACGCAATGCCCAATTTTATCAGCCGCCGGCAATTCGCCATCGAATGGGGCCATTGCGATCCGGCCGGCATCGTCTTCAACGCCCGATTTTTCGAGTTTTTCGATTGGGGCACCTGGGGCCTGTTCGAAAGCGCGCTCGGCATGACGCCGCAGGAATGGCCGGCGGCCTATGGGGTTGTCGGTATTCCTTTGGTCGATTCTGGCGCCCGCTTCATCACGCCAGCGCGCTTTGGCGATGTCGTGGAGCTGACGTCGCGGGTCATGGCATTCCGCCGCTCGAGCTTCGATGTCGAACACAAGCTCACTGTGCGTGGCGTGGCCGCCGTCGAAGGCCACGAGACCCGCGTCTGGGCCGGGCGCGATCCGGCCGATCCGGACAAGATGAAATCGAAACCCATCCCGCCGGAAGTCGCCGCGCGCTTTCGGGTGGCGTGAACAACCGGGCGGGCGCCGCGCTTGGCGGTCCTTGCCAGACAGCCCGTTTTGGGGGAGGCTTAGCGTAACAAAATAAACGTAGGGAGGATGCTACGATGAACGTTGTTCCTCTTGGTCCGGGCTTTGCCGCCGAATTGCACGGCGTAACGCTTGCGGATGTCGCAAACGACGATGCCGTCTATGACGCTGCGCGCGCCGCTTTCGAGCAACATTCGGTCTTGGTCTTTCGCGGCCAGGATGTCAGCGACGACAGCCAGCTCGCGTTCTCGCGCCGCTTCGGACCGCCGGAAGTCACCAAAGTCGGCTCGCTCGGCACCGGCACGCATTTCGTGATCCTCACCACCATCGACAAAGACGGCAAAGTGGTGCCGCCGGATCACCGCTACGCCATGCGCAACAAGGCCAATCAGCTCTGGCACACCGACAGTTCGTTCAAGTCGACGCCGGCGCTGACGTCGATCCTGTCGGCGCGTGTCATTCCGGCAAATGGCGGCGAGACTGAATTCGTCTCGACGCGGCTCGCTTTCGCGCGGCTCGATCCGGCGCTGCAGAAGAAACTGGAAAATTCGTTCGCCTGGCATCACTACGGCCACTCGCGCAAAAAGATCGCTGAGGGCCTGGCCACGACGGATGAGCTCGCGGCGCTGCCGCCGCAATGCTGGCGCATGGTGTGGAAGAATCCGGTCAATGGCCGCAAAGCGCTTTATCTCGCCTCGCATGCTTATGCGGTCGAAGGCATGGATCCCAAGGAAGGCGAGAAGCTGATCGAAGAATTGACGGCGCAGGCGACCGCGCCTGGCACCCGCTACACGCATGCCTGGCACGCCGGCGATGTCGTGATGTGGGACAATCGCGCCACCATGCATCGCGGCCGGCCGTGGCCGGCGCATGAAGCGCGCCACATGGTGCGCACGACGATCCAGGCGACGGCGGTCGACGGCGTCGAATCGATGCGGCCGCCGCAACAGGTCGCCGCGGAGTAACGGCGGCGCCGCGCCGCTCACGAGACTTGACGCTCACGAGACTTGGCGCAAGAACGTGCGCTGCTCCGCGAGGATGAAGCGTTCCTTCTGCGCGATGGCGAAATTCGCCGCGCCGTCGCCGTCAAGCTTGAGGCGCGCCCGGTAATCCTCGTAGGCAGCGAGATCCGCGAACGAGATCAAACCGAAGGCGATGTTGTTTGTGCCCTCATGCGGCATCCAGTAGCCGACGACCTCGCCGCCGCATTTGGGGATGATGTCGAGCCAGCGGCGCGCATAGTCCTCAAAGCCGTCGCGCTTATAGGGATCGAGCTGGTAGCGGATGAAAACGGTGATGGTCATTGTCGTGCCTCGTCCTCGAATGAGAGCGGGCTATTTTAGCAACGCGCGTCGCACCACGTTTCGGCGCCAGCCGTACTGTGCCAGCCGTATTGTGAACGACAGCTATTCCGCCGCGATCACCTTGTAAGGTTCTTGGCCGGCCTGCCGCGCCTCACGTTCCATCTCACGCCGGATGCTAACGGCCTGTATATTGCCGTCGAGCGCAACGTCGGCGGCAGCGACGATCTCGCCCGCGGCGACATCGCGCAAAACCTTCACGTGATGCGCAAGCCCGATCGGCAAGGCATTGCGCTCGAGACTGCGCGCCGCCGGAATGAGCTTGGCATAAACGGTATAGCCGCCTTCGCCGTCGAGCGTCTCGCCGGCCTTGAGCGCGCGCTTGGCGACCGCCACCGCGTCGCCGCGCCAGGCCCGGCAGGTTCCCGTCGGCTCGCCGCGTAGCGCCACATTGAGCACCGAGATCGACAGTTCAAGGCCGATCAGATGAAACGGCTTGTACATCGCGGCATAGCGGCCGGTGGGATCGGTCGGCAGGCCGTATTGCTTGAAGCAGGCCGCGGCGTAATCGCTGTTGGCCTTGAACACCGCATAGACGCCCCAGCGCAGATCGCGCTCGACCGGCTTGCCGTCGCGCTGCAGCGACGACACCACTTCGACCATGCCGTCGCCGTCGAGCACGCCGCCCAAAGCCTTCGGCCGTAATATGCGCGCCAGCTCGTCGGCGCCGCAGGGCGGAAAGAGCAGGCCGTCATGCGGCACGTCGAGCGCGCAGGCATTGGCGACGGCGGCCATCTCGATCGCGGACTTGGTGCCGTCGAGAAACGAATTGAACATTTGCGAGTTCATGCCGGCTGCTTTGGCCTCGGCGGCGGTCAGGCCGTAATGCTCCCACACGCTGTCCGGCGTGACGGCGTGATAGGCCGGCAGATACTTCGTGCCCTTGCCGGCGGCCGCGATCTCGAAACCTGCCGAACGCGCCCAATCCACCATTTCAGCAATCAGCGCCGGCTGATCGCCATAGGCCATCGAATAGATCACGTCGGCCGCGCGCGCCTTGCGGGCGAGCCAGGCGCCCGCCAGCGCATCGGCTTCGACATTGACCATGACGATATGCTTGCCGGCCTCGATCGCCGCGATCGCATGCGCAATGCCGGCACCCGGATCGCCGGTCGCCTCGATGACAACCTCGACTCGCCCGTCAGTACAGGCCGCGCGCCCGTCATCCACGAACAGCGTGCGCGCGATGCGCGAAGGGTCCCAGCCGACGGTGCGGCACGCCGCCTTGGCGCGCTCGATGTCGCGGTCGGCGATCACCGCGACCTCGAGGCCTTTGATCGACGGCACTTGCGCCAGAAACATCGAGCCGAATTTTCCGGCGCCGATCAGCCCGACCCGCACCGGCTTTCCGGCGTCAAGACGCGCGGCGAGGAGCGCTTGCAGGTTCATGTCATCCGTCCTTGCTCGACATAAGGTGTCGGCGTAACCCCAAACAGCGCTATAAGCCCTGAGAACCCTTGGATTGATCTGGCAAGATTATAACTGTCGGCGGGTCCGCTTTTGCAACATTTGCTTCGGACTTAGCTGCGTTAGCTTCGGGAGGAACCGGGAAATGTTCAAACTCGGCACGGACCTCTTCGGCTAGCTTCCGCAACTTTTGCTCCCGCAAGACCGGATCTTTCTCGGAGGTGACGGAAGTTATGTACGATAGGAACATGTTAGCTGGAGCGCCATCTTTGATCCATTGAAATCCGGGGTGGCCCACCATTATGCTTCACGCATTGCGTCCTTATCCAGACGAGACTTGACCTCTATGACAGACGCGACGTTATCACTAGGTATAATCGCTGCCGTATCTGATGCGCGATAAACTGGGCAGTTTATCGCGTTGTAAATAATTACATCGGTCTGTTTCGATATATTATCAGTTGGATCAATTACAAAGCCGCTTCCGACGTCAAATCTTTTCGGCAGATGGCCCTTCAGGAATCTACGGAGGATATCCTCCGCCTCCTGTCCCTTGAGGCCGGCATGGGGAACACTCGAGAGCTCGTCAAAATCCTGACGCAGCTTCTTCGCCGCCTGCGAAAAGATATGCTGTCGGGTAACTCGCTGGATATCCTGATGTCTATTTTATCTTGGACGAGCCAACAGGAGCGCCTCTCGATTTTAGACCTGCTGTCCAATTATTCCGCCGCCACGCGGTGCGCGCGGGCATATTGCAGCAGCGCGTCGTCGGCCACCGGAACGATCGGCGTGAAATCGCGATGCGCGATCCATTCCTCGCGGGTGAATTTGGTGATGTGGTTGGAACATGCGCACAGCGTCAGATAGACGATTTTGCGCGGATAGGGCGTGATATTGGGCGGCGAAGCATGCACCAGATTGCCGTGAAACATCAGCACCGATCCGGGCTTGCCCGTCGGCGCCACGATGCCGCCATCGGCGGCGAGCCGCGTCACCGTCTCCTTGTCGAGCGTCCATAGTGGATAGGATGTCGTCGCCGTGTCGTGACCGGCGGCCAGCACGCCCTGCTTGTGGCTTTTGGGGATCAGCATCAGCGCGCCGTTGATCGGCATCACCTCGTCCAAAAATATCGCGATGTTCATCGCCCGCGGCTCCGGCATGCCGTCGTCGCGCGCCCAGGTGCCGTAATCCTGGTGCCACTGCCAGACTTCGCCCTCGAACGCGGCCTTGGCGTTGAGCTTGAATTGATGGACGTAAACGTCCTCGCCGAACAATTGGCGCAGCGGCTCGACCAGCCTCGGATGGTGCGCCATCAGGCGGAACGTCTCGTTGAACGTGTGGGCGGCAAAGGCGGTGCGCGGTGCGCCGGATTTCTCGCGCCACACCTCCTTGCGGTCGAGCTTGAGGATCGCCTCGGCGTCGTCGCGTAGGAGCGCGATCTCTTCCTCGCTGAAGCAATTCGGGAAGAACAGATAGCCCTGCTCGTCGAATTCCTTGAGCTGATTGGGGGCAAGTTTCATGGCGCGTTTCCCGGTGTTGTTGTTGTCGATCCCGCGCTACGCGGCAGGTCTTGGTGCAATCTTAGCCGGTATGCGCCGGGCGTTCCACGGCCTGTCCAGCTGAGCACGCATGAGATTGCCACCGAGGCAGATTAACCCATCGATTGCACGGCCACAGGGTGCCTGAGAAATGGTGGGCGAGCAATCAATGAGGACGTGGCGCTGTGGGCAGCGCTGCCTCGATCTGTTTGAACCGAGACACGTCCGGCGGCTTTAGCGAATGCCTGCAAGCAATGCTGTGGCGAACCGGTCGATATCGGCGTCCTCGTTATAGACATGCGGGCTCACCCGTAGACGGCCGAGGCGGGGCGCCACATAGATTTTCTGTGCCGCGAGCTTTTGCACCAGCCCGTCCGGGATTCCACCGTGAAAGCCGAGGCTGAGAATATGCGGCGTCCGGAACTGGACTTGCGGAAACGAGATCCGGCCAGCTGCCGCTGCGTCATGCAATTTCTCGGCGAGCCGCCCGGTCAGCGCCCGCAGCCGCGCCGCGACGGCTTGCGTTCCCCAGTCCGCCATCATCTCCATGCCGATGGCCGCCATCTCCATCGAGATGAAGTGATCGCGCTCACCCATGTCGAAGCGCCGCGCGTCGCTGACGTAATCGGTGTCGGTGAAATACACGTTCTGCTCGGCGCGCACCGCCTTGCGGCCATAGCTTGTCTGTTCGAGCGGTATGCCGCCCTGATAGCGCTTGGCGACGTAAATGAAAGCGCGGCCGTAGGGCCCAAGCAGCCATTTATAGGTCGGAAACACCACGAAATCCGGATCGAGCGTGCGGACGTCGAGATCGACTACACCGGCGCCTTGCGTGGCGTCGACCAGGAATATGGCGCCGCCGGCATGCGCCGCGCCGGCGATTGCGGCCATATCGAGCACCGCGCCATCCGCCCAGTGCGCCGACGAAATCGAAACCACGGCAACCGGCGCCGCGCTCGGTCGAGCGATGGCCGCGAGCACGGCGCTCGTCCAATCGTGGTCGCTCGGGCTCTGCACGGCGTCGACGGTGAAAGCGCCATCTCTCGCGCGCGTCGTCCATTCCAGAACCGGCGAGGAATGATCGTCCTTAAGGACGATCACCCGCAACCCCGGCGGCACCGGGATCAGCTTGGCTACGGTGGCGACCCCGTAGCTGATCGACGGGATGAGCGCCACGTCCGCCGCATCGGCATTGATCAGCCGCGCGGCAGCTTTGCGCGTGCGGTCATATTGCCGCGCGGCGAAATCATTATCGATGAGCCATGGGCGACCCTTGCGTCCCACCGCCGCGCGGCCGGCCTCGAGCGTCGCCAACGGCAGCGGCGTGTAAGACGCGGCGTTGAGATAGCAGACATCACTTGGAATATCGAAAAGCGCACGTTGCGATGGCAGCATAAATGTCGGCCTAGGATCTTTCGTTCGCGCATGATCTTTTTCGAAAACCGGTTCCCGCTTTTCGGGATCATGCTCTAAGCTTCAGCGACCAAGCGGTTGCGCATCCGGCCGAGCAATTCGATCTCGGTTTCCATGACATCGCCCACCTTGAGGAAGGTGTTGGTGCCCTGGCCGACGCCGCCGCAGGTGCCGCAGCTGAAAATGTCTCCGGTTTCGAGCGTCAGCATATTCGAAGCGTATTCGATCTGCTCCTCGGGCGTGAAGATAAATTGCGACGTATTGCCGTTCTGCTTCACCTCGCCGTTGACGGCTAGGCGGATGAACAGATTCATGTGATCCGGCACGAAAGCACGCGGCACCAGGAACGGGCCCATCGGGGCGAAATTGTCGTGGCTCTTGCCGCCGAGCCAGTCCGAGCGCAGCGCCGGACGATCCGGCCGCATCTGCTGGTCGCGGCAGGAGACGTCGTTGGTGGTCATGAAGCCGGCGACGTGGCTGAGCGCGTGCTCGGCTTTGATGCGCTTGCCGCCTTTGCCAATGGCAAGCGCGATCTCGGCCTCCCAATCGATCTTCTTCATGCCGCGCGGGATTTCGACATCATCGAAGGCGCCGGCGAGGCAGGTTGGCGCTTTGAGGAACAAATACGGGATCGTGGTCGATTTCTCGCCGGTGAATTTTGACCCGCTCGACGGCGACATGCCGGCGCGAATCATCTCGTCGACATGTTCCTGAAAGTTCTGCGCGGCATAGAACATCTTGCCGGGCCGGCCGACCGGCGGCAGCGCCCGCAAGCTCGCAAGTTTCGCCGCCCCCGGCCGTGGCCCTTCCTTTTCGAGGAAGGCCACGATTTCCTGCAGCACAGCGAAATTGGCATCCCAGTTGTCCAGCAGACCAAGCAGGCTGTCGCTCGAACTGAGTTTTTCTTTGTGCGCCGACGCGCGGTAGGCGGTGTAGACTTCTTGGAGATCGATGGCGTCGTCGCCCAGAACGATGGCAACGAAAGCGTTGCCATCTGGTTTTGCCAATGTGGCCAGTTTGAAAGCCGCCCCGTTCATGAAGCCCTCATCGGACACCGCAACGCGTCACTTCCTTGCGTCGGTGTAGGGATAGATCATGTCGCCTGTCTTGTATTCGTTCGGCCAGACCACGACCTCTTTACTCGAATCCCTGAACTGATCGAGCGAGTTGGGAACGACCTGCTGGAATTGGGTGAAGAACACCCGCGACTTCGCCCATTCGCCATCCTTGCCGAATTTGATGTCGCCGACCACGGTCGAAAACGTGTGCGTGTGCATGTAGTCGGCCAGCGTTTTTTGGTCGAGGCTTTTGGTGCCTTCGACTGCCTCGGCCAGAACCTGACCGGCCGCATAGCCGAGCGGCGGGAAAGCCGGCCCGAGCGGATCGATGCCAGCGCCTTGAGCTGTGGCCTGGTACTTCGCCAAAAGCTCGCGCGTGCCCGGGAACATCAGCGATTTCGCCGGCAGAAACACCTCGTTGTTGACGATGCCGTTCATCAGCGGCCCGAGCTGCACCTTGATGGGTGTCACCAGGAGCCCGATAAAAGCCCCGCCGAACATTTTGGGCGTGAGCCCGACCTCATTGGCGGCCCGCACGATGCCGACCGAATCCGGCGGATAGGCCGCAACGAAGACGATGTCGGGATTGAGTGCCTGAACCGCGCGCATGACCGGCGTGTAGTCGGTCGTCGATGGCGGATATTTCTGGTCCGCAACGATTTCGAAGCCGCCGATATCCTTGACGATCTGCCGCGCGCCATCGGCGGCGTTCTGGGCAAATTCGGCGTCGGCAGCGACGATCGCAACCGTCTTCGGACGCGGTTTGGCCGCCGCCGCGAGCTCGAAGAATCCGGCCGCAAACGCCTTCTGCGGCTCGGGCCCGGTAGGCAGCATTGAGAAATACTGGTCGTAATGCAGCTTGCTGTTGGCGGCGTTCGCCAGAATGCTGATCGTGGTCTTGTTGTATTGCATCAGCACCGGAATGGCCGGGGCCACCATATTGGTGGCATAGGGACCGATTAGCAGATCGACCTTGTCGACTTCGATCAGCTTGGTGAACAGCTGCGGCACGTTCGCCGGATTACTCTGGTCGTCGTAATAGACCAGTTCGACCGGGCGTCCGAGCAAGCCGCCTTTGGCGTTGACGTCGTCGCGCCAGATTTGCAGCGCCGCCAGCACCTGCTTGCCGATCGGCGCCACGCCGCCGGTGAGCGCGAGGCTGGTACCAATCCGGATCGGATCGGCAGCTCTCGCCACATTTGGTGGGACTAACGCACTCGCGACCAGAAGCGCCGCGAGTCCCAGGGTCTTTGCCCAGTTCCTCAATTTGCACATTCTCAGTCTCCTCCCCTGCACACCCGTTTCTCTGCGGCGTGCGTTTAGTTTTTCATTTGAGAATGATCTTTTCCGAAAACCGGTTTCCACCCTCGGATCAAGTCCGAGGGCAGGCTTTTTCGGGATCATGCTCTCAGCGACGTTACTTCCTCCGCGATAAACCTCCATTCCGACCGCATGCGTTCATCACGCAGCGGCATTGCAAAAATCATATGTTACGTGCCGCGAAATTTCGCCTTGCGCTTTTGCTGGAACGCTTCGACGCCTTCGCGGAAATCGTCGGATTGGCGCAGCCGGCTATAACAATGACCTTCCAGTTCGATCGCCGCCTCAAGATTGGTGTCTTCGGTCTCGTTGAGGAGCGTCTTCGCCGTGCGCTGCGCCAGCGGTGAGAAGGCACGCAACTCGTCGACCAAGGCATCGGTCACGGCTTCAAGCTCGCCGTCGGGCGCGCATTCGGTGGCGATACCCCAATCATAGGCTTGCTTCGCCGCAATGCGCTTCGAGCGCATGACGATGTCTTTGGTGCGGGTGATGCCGATGATCTTTTGCAGGCGCGCCGAGCCGCCGGAGCCCGGGATCTGGCCGAGCCGCTGCTCCGGCAGCGCATAGAAGCAGGTTTCGGACACCAAGCGGAAATCGCAGGCGAGCGAAATCTCAAAACCAACGCCGAAGCAATAGCCGCGATTGGCGACGATGACCGGCTTGGCGCAGCGCGCCGGGGCCGCGATATTCCAGGCGAGTTTCGACACATGTTCGGGCGAGGCCGCGAGGAAGCCCGCGATATTGCCGCCGGAGGAAAAATGCTCGCCGATCGCACGTAGTACGATCACGCGGACACGGGTATCTTCTTCGAGCGCCTCGAAGACCAGCCGAAGCTGATAGCGCTGCCCCATTTCAATGACGTTCAGCGGCGGCCGGTCCAGCACGATGTCGGCGCGCTCGCGCTCGGGGTCGATCTCGACGCGGAAACCGTCGAGTATTTGCAAACGCGGATCGGAAAACACGGTCATGCGGTGGTACCTTGCTGGCGGGCTGTTGCGACGAAGGATTGAGAAGATTCGAGCGTGTATTCGCCGGCGGCCAGCTTGCGGCGCAGAAGCTTGCCGACCGGCGATTTCGGAATTTCCTCAACGAAGATATAGCGCCGCGGCCGCTTGAACCCGGCAAGCCCGGACGAGCGGCAGAAGGCGTCGAGCTCTTCGGGCGCGATGGCGGCGCGGCGCTTGATGAAAGCCGCGACGATCTTGCCCCAGCGTTCGTCCGGCAGGCCGATGACGGCGACTTCGGACACCGCGGCACACAGCGACAGGCAGGATTCGATCTCGACTGGAGAGACGTTCTCGCCGCCGGTGATGATCATGTCGTCGACGCGCCCGGTGACGAAAATGTCGCCATCGCCGTCGGTAAAGCCGGTGTCGCCGGTAAAATACCAGCCCTGCCGCAACGCCTTGGCGTCGGCGTCCGGCCGCCGCCAATAGCCCTCGAAGGATTCGTCGCCGGCAAGAAGGGCGACGATCTCGCCTTCTTCGCCGGTGGCAGCAACGTCGTCGACCGATGTGGCGCCGAGTTTCACCACCCGGACCATCTGGTTGATGCCGGCGCGGCCGGCGGACCCGGGCTTCCGCAGCGCGTTCTGGTCGATGGTGAAGGTGTAGATTTCCGACGAGCCGTAATGATTTACGAAGAGATCCGGTTTGAACGCGGCCTGCAGTTTCTCGAGCAGCCCATCGGTCATCGGCGCGCCGGCAAAGCCGAGCTTGCGCACCGAGCTGACGTCGCTCAGCGCGAATTGCGGGTGATAGACCAGATCGTGATAGAGCGTCGGCACCAGATAAAGATTGGTGACGCGCTCGGCGGCGATGATCTTCAGCGCCTCGCCGACATCGAAGCGGCGCAGGCAGACGAACGCGCCGCCGACGAGCGACATCGCGATCAGCGAGCGTACGCCCATCGTGTGATAAAGCGGCATGACGCCGAGCGTGCGTTCGCCGTGGGCATAGAGATTTTGCGCGACATGGGCGACGCCCGCGGCGCGCTCGGCATGCTGGCGGCGCGGCACGCCTTTGGGCTTCGCCGTGGTGCCGGAGGTGTAGAGCATCACCGACCACGCTTGCGCGGACATCCGCGGCACAGCGTCCGCTGCGTCAAGCGCAACGAGCGCGCTGAAAGTAATGTCGGACGGCTGTGCCGGATCGAGTGCAATACGCTGTATTTTTTGTGCTAGCGCCGATGCGGCAACAGCGGCGGCGGATGCGTCTTCATAGGCGACGGCCTTTGCCTCGGCGTTTTCCAGATAGAAATCGAGCTCGCTTGCCGTCGAACGCCAGTTCACCGGGGTGATGATGATGCCGGCGAACTGACAGGCCCAATGGAGCGTCGCCGCCTCCCAGCGATTTTGCAGAGCGGTGACGAGGTGGTCGCCTTCTTTAAGGCCAAGCGAATCGACGCCCCCGACCAGCGCCGAGATGCGCCGGTACCATTGCGTGTAGGTCAACCGCAGGCCGCCATCGGCGATCGCGAGCGCGTGCGGGTCGCGGGCGACACTGCCAAGAAAGCTCTGGCCGAGATCAAGCATACGCGACCGACACCGGCAGGTGAAAACGCCAGCATGATAAGGGTTTGGCGGCTGATGACAAATCCGTCATCGAGCCGTGATGGAATTTCCGGCGGCGGACGTCGTTATTGCGGGAGGCGGGGAGCATTGTCGTGCCGGGTATCAGGAGAAAGCTTATGATCCGCGGTTCAGTATTCGCCTCACTCGTGGTCGTGGCTGCCGCCGTCGCGGCGGTGAGTTTCGCAGCGCCGGCGTCGGCTGCGTCAGGCCATGCCAAAGTCGTAACCCATCATACCGATCGCCGCCTTTTCGACGTCGTTCCGCAACGCTCCGTCAATTCGGACGATCCTTCCCTGACCGGCGGCGGCAGCACCGGCTACAATCAGATGATCTATAATTGGTGACGCGCCGAGCGGCGTGAGATCAGGGCGCGCATCAGCGCGCCCTGACTTTTTGTGCAGGAATTGTGGCCTTATCGCCGCGTCGGGAACAGCGAAGCCGGGAAATCCGCGGCGGAGCGGGGCGTCCGCTCCCGCGGCTTAAAATCCGGCCTCGGAGTGGGATCGGGCTCGACCGCCTTGCGGTAGAGGTGCCAGGTGGCGTGCCCGAGCACCGGCATCACCACGGTTAGCCCGATGAAGAACGGGATCGAGCCGATCAGCAACAACGCCGCGACGATGAAGCCCCACAGCGCCATCGTCACCGGATTCGCGGCGACGACACGGATCGAGGTCGCAAGCGCGACCGCGGCGCCGACGTCGCGATCGAGCAAGAGTGGAAACGAGATCGCACCGATCGTGAGCACCGCCACGGCGAGCAGGAAGCCAATGCCGGTGCCGATCGCGATCAGATTCCAGCCGGCTGGCGTGAAGAAGACATTGTGGACGAACTGCTGCAACGAGCCCGGTCCGCCATAGCCGAAATTGGCGATATAGATCGCTTCGGCGACCGCGAGCCAGATCAGAAAGATCGCCATCAGCAAAACACCAAGCGCGACGATGGCGCCGAGCGAAGGCGAGTGCAGCACGTCGAATGCGTGACGCGATGAACTGTCCAAGCCCGCCTCGCGGCGCCGACTCAGTTCATAAAGGCCGATGGCGGCGAGCGGCCCGACCAGCGCAAAGCCCGCCGCGATCGGAAACGCCAGCGGCAGCATCGAATTGTCGAGCGTGAGCGCGATCAGAAAAATGCCCAGGATGGGATAGACCACGCAAAGAAAAAACGCGTGGCTCGGCATGGCGAGGAAATCGTCGATGCCGCTCGACAGCGACTGATAGAGATCGGACGGCGAGATGTGGCGAATGACGGGCCGCGCCGGGCTTAGACTCTCGCCGGTGAGAATATGCGAATGGGACATGCTCTTCCTCCTGAACCCAATTGATTAAGGGTCCTGAACCGTTTTGGTTCGGGCCGCCGTTGCGGCCGGGGGCCGCAATGCGCCCGAGCGATCTTCCCTACAAGCAACATCATGACACCGCAGCAGCCGCGGTGCACGCGGCAACGCACCGCGCTTGCGTTCTCCCTTGTTCACAATGCGGTGTCTTGTTTTTCGAGTACTTTTCGCTTGTGCGTCGCAACGGATTTGCTGCGCTGCGATTAAGAATATGGAACAAAAATGAAAAGGCCCCATTTCGGGGCCCTTCGCTGTCAGAAAAACGGCGCACAAGAAATTTTTGCGACAAGTTTTCGAAGGGGCGCCGGCGTCACTCGGCGGCGAGCGGCATGGTTTCCAGCGACTCGGCTTTCTGCGGTTCGTCGTGATGCTTCTTCCCGCCGCTCAGCCAGACCTGCAAGCGGTCGAGATAAAGGTAGACCACCGGCGTCGTGAACAAGGTCAGCATCTGGCTGACGATCAAGCCGCCCACCATCGCGTAACCAAGCGGCTGGCGCAGCTCCGAGCCCGAGCCGGTGCCGAGCATCAGCGGCAGGCCGCCGAACAATGTCGCCATCGTGGTCATCATGATCGGGCGGAAGCGCAGCAGGCACGCAGCGCGGATCGCGGCCTCCGGCGTGAATCCTTCGCGCTCGCGGGTGATGGCGAAGTCGACCAGCATGATGCCGTTCTTCTTCACGATGCCGATCAGGAGAATGATGCCGATAATGCCGATGACGGAAAGGTCGAAGCCGCCGAGCCAGAGCGCGAGCAGCGCGCCGACGCCCGCCGACGGCAGTGTGGAT
>DASQRX010000059.1:0-12822 GCA_035642635.1 Xanthobacteraceae bacterium | reverse complement strand
TGTTCGCCGATTAAAGTGGTACGTGAGCTGGGTTCAGAACGTCGTGAGACAGTTCGGTCCCTATCTGCCGTGGGTGTAGGAGAATTGAGAGGATCTGTCCCTAGTACGAGAGGACCGGGATGGACGTACCTCTGGTGGAGCTGTTGTGGCGCCAGCCGCATTGCAGCGTAGCTATGTACGGACGGGATAACCGCTGAAGGCATCTAAGCGGGAAACCCACCTCAAAACGAGTTCTCCCTGAGAGCCGTGGTAGACCACCACGTTGATAGGCCGGGTGTGTAAGCGCGGCAACGCGTTCAGCTTACCGGTACTAATCGCTCGATCGGCTTGAACGCTCTCATTACTCAATGCTCATTTTGAGCGTGTTCATTGGGCGTGCGAAAGCGCGTGCGATGGCGCACAGAAAGACCTTAAGAAGCGTTTCGCTTCGGTTTGCTTCATTGTTCCGTTCTTCGCCGACCTGGTGGTCATAGCGAGGAGCCTCTACCCGATCCCATCCCGAACTCGGCCGTCAAAGTCCTCTGCGCCGATGGTACTAAGTCTCAAGGCTTGGAAGAGTAGGTCGCTGCCAGGTCTGCCAAGAACGGAACATCCTCATCACGATGATTTAAGACAAAAGCCCCGCGGGAAACCGCGGGGCTTTTTGTTTTTCCAAGTTAAGCATCGTTGCCGAGGTGTGGGCAAATCACACCAATTGCATTCGCAGTTCGCGGCCGACGATGCGCGCGGCGCGTTGCAGGCTCTCGATCGTCGCACTGCCGTTGTCGGGGTCAAGCAGGCGATCTACTTGCGCGCGGCTTGTTTTCATCAGTTCGGCCATGCGCTGCTTGGTGATTTTCTTCTTTTTCATTTCGTCGGCGAGTTGGCGCGCGATGACTGCCTTGATCGCCGCGGCGGTAACCTCCTCGCGGATTCCCTCCTCATCCAGCCAGCTTTCAAAGCTGGAACCTATATGCGGGTTTTTCCTGGTCCGATTTTTTACTGCCATGACTGAATCTCCTTTAACCTCTGCCGGGCGAGCGTCAAATCTTCCGCGGAAGCTTTTCGCGTTTTCTTGATGATCGCATGGAGCGCAATCAGCGTTCCTTCGAGAAACCCGAAGAACACCCGCGCCTCGCGCCTCGTCGCCAGCGATGAGCGGATTTCCCACAAGCCGCCGCTCAACGGACGGCACAACGGCAAACCGACCGGCCAGCCGAACTGCACGTTGGCGACGTCGCGCCCGGTCCTCCGCTTGTCTTCGCGGGACAGCTCCTTGAGCCATTCGCGGACCGGCTCCCGGCCTGCCGCGGATCGCCAGAATGCGAGGGGGATTGGCTTGGGAGTCTCGACCATTTCACACGGTTAGTGTATCAAAATAGATACATAATGCAAGAGCTATTCAGATCAACCGCTCGTGTTTCGCCGTGTGCCCATTTTCGTCTATTGGTCACGCCACGCAAAGGAACGAAATAGCATGTCGGAAACGTCCGATCCGCGTCTCTATCGTCCGCACGTCGCCCGCAACCGCGACGCGATCCTCGACGTGCTGCGACGCGTGTTGCCGCAGAGCGGCCTGGTTCTTGAGATCGCAAGCGGCAGCGGCGAGCATGCCGCTTACTTTGCCAAAGCACTGCCGTCGCTCAACTGGCAGCCGACCGATCCCGACACGCAGGCGCTGTCCAGCATCGCCGCGCATCGGGCGGATACGGGTGCAGCTAATCTCCTCGCGCCATTGCGTCTCGATGTTACCTCGGCGCATTGGCCGGTTGAACGCGCCGATGTGGTCATGTGCTGCAACATGATCCACATCGCGCCGTGGATGGCAAGCGAAGGCCTCATCGCCGGCGCCGAACTCACGCTGCCGGCCGGCGGCATTCTTTATCTCTATGGTCCCTACAAAATCGGCGGCCGCCATACCGCGCCGAGCAATGAGGCGTTTGACGCCGATCTCCGTGCGCGAAACGCGGCTTGGGGCATACGGGACCTCGACGACGTCATGGCGCTGGCCAAGCGCCACAATTTTGCGCTTGCCGAGACCGTACACATGCCGGCCAATAATCTAAGCGCTATCTTTCGGCACGAAGCCTAAGACAACTATGCAAAGCATCTCCATCGGCAAAATCGCGCTGCCGAACCCGGTGCTGCTGGCGCCGATGTCGGGCGTCACCGATGCGCCGTTCCGCCGCATGGCGGCGATGCACGGCGCGGGCCTCGTCATCTCGGAAATGACGGCCTGCGCGGCGCTCGCCCAAAGCGAGCACAAAGGCAAGCGCATCGCGCACCAGCGTCTTCAAGACCACGGCACTGGCCTCCACGTCGTCCAGATCGCCGGCTGCGAAGCGCATTGGATGGCTGAGGGCGCGCGCATTGCCGAAGACACTGGCGCCGACATCATCGACATCAATATGGGCTGCCCGGCGAAACACGTCACCAACGGCGCTTCGGGCTCGGCGCTGATGCGCGATCTCGATCATGCGCTCACTTTGATCGACGCCGTGGTGGCTTCGGTGCGCGTGCCGGTGACGCTGAAAATGCGACTCGGCTGGGATGATTTTTCCAAGAACGCGTCAGAGCTGGCCCACCGCGCCGAACACGCGGGCGTGCAGCTGGTCACGGTGCACGGCCGCACCCGCTGCCAGTTCTACAGGGGCAGCGCCGACTGGGCCGCGGTGCGCGCGGTCAAAGCGGTCGTGTCGATCCCGGTTGTCGTCAACGGCGACATCGAGGATTTCGACGACGCCGATACGGCGCTTGCCGCCTCGCAGGCCGACGCCGTGATGGTCGGCCGCGGTGCGCAGGGCCGGCCATGGTTTCCGGGCCAGCTCGCGCATTATCTTGCGACCGGCAAACGCCAAGCTCCGCCGCCGCTCGGCCAACAGCTCGCTTTGGCGCGCGCGCTCTACGATGAGATGCTGGAACATTACGGCCCCGCCGTCGGGCTCCGCCACGCGCGAAAACACCTCGGTTGGGCGCTCGATACCGCAACCGCGATCGCCGGCGCGCCGGCGCATCTCCTCAAAATGTACCGGGAGAGCGTACTCACCGCGACCGATCCCGCGATGGTGCGGCGGCGCTTAGCCGAGGCGTTCGACGACCTCGGCGCGTCGAGCGCGGCGGCATAGAGTCACCGCGGGGCGGGGCATGAAAGCCGCGATCGTAAAAGAATTGGGCAAGCCGCCCGTTTACGCCGACTTCGACGAGCCTGCGGCCGCGGACGGCGAGGTGTTGATCGATGTCAGTGCTGCCCCGCTCAGCCATGTGACTCGGTACCGGGCTTCCGGCACGCATTATAGTTCCGCGGGAAGTCTTCCTTTTGCGGTCGGGCTCGATGGTGTCGGGCGGCAAAGGGGACAGCAATCGGGCAGCAAGGTCTATTTCCTCCTGCCGCGCGCGCCGTTCGGCAGCATGGCCGAACGCACGGTGGTGAAGGCTTCGCATCTTGTGCCGTTGCCCGACACTATCGACGACGCCACGGCCGCGGCGATTGCGATCCCGGCGATGTCGTCTTGGGCCGCGCTGCAAGAGCGCACCAAAATAGCGCCGGGTCAGGTGGTGTTGATCAATGGCGCGACCGGTATTTCTGGCCGCCTTGCGGTTCAGATCGCAAAACATCTCGGCGCCGGCAAAGTCATCGCGACGGGCCGCGATCGCGACATGCTCAATGCGCTAGCGGCACTCGGCGCCGACGTCACCATCTCGCTCCGTCAAAACGACGAAGCGCTCGACGCCACCTTCAAGAAGCACTTTGCCGACGGCGTCGATATCGTGCTCGATTATCTGTGGGGCGCAAGCGCGGAGCGTTTGCTCGGCGCGGCAGCAGCGATGAGCAAAAATGCCGTGCCGATTCGCTTCATCCAGATCGGCTCCTCGGGCGGGCCGAACATTGCGTTGCCGGCGACGGTCATCCGCTCTTCGGGATTGGAACTGATCGGCTGCGGCATGGGCAGCATTCCGTTTCCCCGCATGTTGACGACAATTGCGCAGGTGTTTGAGGCCACCGTGCCGCACGGTCTCAAGATCGAGCCAAAGATTCTCCCGCTGGCGAAAATCGAGGGCAATTGGGCCATCACCACGACGGCGACGCGAACCGTGTTCGTGATGGACTAGGGAGGCGCGGAGATCACACCGCCACTTTGGCCATGGTCTGCTGACGGAATTTCGGCATCACGTCCTGCGCCAGAAGCCGCATCGAATCGCGTTCCCAGGCCGCATTAGGCCCGCTCCAGTCGAGCCCGGTCATCAGCAAGGTGCCGAACGGGCCTACCGCGTCGCGGAAGCCGATAAGCTTGTCGAGAAAGGTTTTCGGCGAGCCGTAGATCACACTCCCCTCGGTGATTGCGTCGACGGTCGCTTCGTCGTCCGTCATATCAGCGCGAGGCTTCAGCGCCGAAAGGAGCCCGACCCGCGACAGCACTTCGCGCATATAGGAATAGAAATAGCGGTTGGAGCCCTTGTCGCTGAACACGCGATCGCGCGCTTCCGCCTCGCTCGGCGCAATCATGATGTTGCGCGCCACGCGCCAATTGTCGCCGCGCACCGGCTTGCCGGCCTCGGCGCAGGCCTTGCTGTAGATTTCCCAGTGCGAGCCGAGCGCTGCGCTCGGCACATTGTTGGCGGAAATGATGCCCCAGCCGCGCAGCGCAGCGACCCGTGCGGTCGGCGAATTGCGGCTCGCGACCGACATCGAGATCGGCGGGCCCGATTTGCGGAACGGTTTTGGCATGTAACCGATACCGAGCTCCGGGATGATCGCGTCCTTGAGCTTCACCGACCAGAACTCACCTTCAATATCGTAAGGCGGATCCTGCGCCCAGATGCGCTCGATCATGCCGATCGATTCCATCGCCTTCTTCTCCCGCACCTTGCGGTCGCCATTGCCGAACAATTCGAAATCGGAAAACAGCCCGCCGATGCCGACCCCGAACATAAACCGGCCCCGACTCATATGGTCGAACTGCGCGACTTCGGCCGCGACTTTGATGGGGTCGTGGTTCGGCAGGCAGATCACGGCGGTGCCGAAGGTGAGGTTTTTGGTGCGCGACAGGAGGCTCGCCATAAACATCAGCGGCGACGGAATGGGCTCGGTGCTCGCGGAAAAATGCTCGCCCAGCCACAATTCGTCGAAGCCGAGCTGGTCGGCGTAAAGCGACTTTTCCTCGTCCTCGGCAAGCGTATCCGTGAACGGCCGCCCCGGCGGATGCACCGGCATCATGAACAGGCCTAGACGCATGTGTCGTTCCTCCGCTGTGCCGGTTTCGGCGTATTCGTTGGACACCTGCCGCGCGGCAGGCAACCATCCTTACATTGCACGGCTAACCGCAGCGCAGGGAGAAATTGAAGTCAAGGATGCTTCGCACCGCCTTCGGCGGCGGCCCCTTTGCGGCCGTCCTTGAGTTCAATTTCTCTCTGCGCTTTAATGCAACCGTGCAATGTAAGGAGAATTTCCGCCCTTGCAGGCGCATTACTTCTACGTCCCGATATGCCACATCGTGAGACTATTGCGGTCCCAGCCGCACCTTGACAACGCGGCTGCAACCGCGCGTATGACCGCGCCAAAGCTTGTGCCTGGGAGAGGAATCCGACCCATGAACGCCCTCACGAACGGCCAAAAGCCGACCAATCGCGTCTATCGGATCGCCGTCATCCCGGGCGACGGCATCGGCAAGGAGACGGTGCCGGAGGGCGTGCGGGTGCTCGAGGCGGCAGCCAAGAAATTCGGCTTCGAACTGCGCAACGACGATTTCGATTTCGCTTCCTACGATTATTACGAAAAGCATCAGCGCATGATGCCGGAGGATTGGAAGCAGAAGATCGGCCGGCATGACGCCATCTTTTTCGGCGCGGTCGGCTGGCCGGCGAAAATTCCCGACCATGTGTCGCTGTGGGGCTCGCTCATTCTGTTCCGCCGCGAGTTCGATCAATATGTCAATCTGCGCCCGGTGCGGCTGATGCCCGGCGTGCCGTCGCCGCTCGCCAATAGGAAGCCCGGCGATATCGACTTCTGGGTGGTGCGCGAAAATACCGAAGGCGAATATTCCGCCATCGGCGGCCGCATGTTCACCGGCACCGAGCGTGAAGTCGTGGTGCAGGAAACCGTGCTGTCGCGCATCGGCGTCGACCGGGTGCTGAAATTCGCCTTCGAGCTGGCGCGCAAGACGCCGAAAAAACATCTCACCTCGGCGACCAAATCGAACGGCATCGCCATCACCATGCCGTATTGGGACGAGCGCGTCGAAGAGATGGCGAAGAATTTTCCCGATATCAAATGGGACAAGTTCCACATCGACATTTTGTCGGCTTTGTTCGTGCTCAAGCCCGATCACTTCAACGTGGTGGTGGCGTCGAACCTGTTCGGCGACATTCTCTCCGATCTCGGACCGGCCTGCACCGGCACCATCGGCATAGCGCCGTCGGGCAATATCAATCCCGAGCGCAAATTCCCCTCCGTGTTCGAGCCGGTGCACGGCTCGGCGCCGGATATCGCGGGGCAGGGCATCGCCAATCCGATCGGCCAGATCTGGTCGGGCGCGATGATGCTCGAACATCTCGGCGAGACCGAAGCCGCGGACGCGATTGTCAAGGCCATCGAGAAGGTGCTCGCCGAGCAGAAATTGCGCACGCGCGATCTCGGTGGTCCGGCCAACACAGTTGCGTGCGGCAAGGCCGTGGCGGATGCGCTCCTGTAGAGCATGATCCGGAAAAGTGGAAACCGGTTTTCCGAAAAGATCATGCTCCAACGAAACAGGATCGCTACAAATCGACTGCAAATCAACATTGATTCGAGCCAAAACCAATGTGAAATGCGAGCGTCGTGGTGATCGGCGCGATACCGGTTCGGGAACTATCATCGGCATCGTAACGTTGAATCCCGGAACGCTCTATCACCGAGTCAGTGCGGATCGGATGCAAAAAGAAGCGGAATCGAAAGAGTACAGGCGCAAGGCGGCCGAATGCGCGCGCAAGGCGCTGGCATGCCGTGAGCCCGCGATTCGGCGTGGCTTCGCCGAAGCCGCCCGCCGCTGGCGCAAAAAAGGGAAGCTTGCGCCGCCGAGACCATACGGATCGCTGCCGTTCGACGGTGAACAAATCGCCGCGGCCGCCTGCCGTACAATTCCCGCTCCGACGCTTAGTCTATGCCGCGACGCTATCAGGGTCGCGCGCCGGCACGAGATCGCGCAGCTGCGGCGCCACGTGGTCCATGAACAGCCGCATTGAGCGGTAGACCTTTTCGCGGCTCGCCCATTTCTTGCCGGCCACGATCAAGAGCGTGCCGAAGCCGCCGCAATCGTCGTAGAATTGGCGCAGCTGCCGCGCCACTGTATGGGGATCGCCGAGACAATAAATGCCCGCCTCTTCAAGCTCGTCGAAGGCAACGGTGTCCGACTTGAGCTTCAGCCCGTAACTCGAGGTGATGACGCGGATCAAGCCGCGCTTCATCTGGTAGCCGAGCTCGTAATTGATGTCCGCGCGTAAGTCGTCCATCGCCTCGCGGCGGCTGTCGGCGAGATAGACATAGCGCGCCGTGGTGATGTTGTTCAGCGGCGCGGCGCGGCCGGCAGCCTTGGCGGCCCGCAGATACATGTCGGCTTTTTTGCGGATCGACGCCGGTGGCTCGAGCTGCGCGGTGAGCAACGTGTAGCCCCGCGCGCCGGCAAGCTCGATCATCGCCGGAGTGTCGGTTGCGGTGGCCATCGGCATATGCGGCAGAACGAGCGGCCGCGGCGTTGCCACAATGCCTTTGCCGCGCCAGTGTTTGCCGTTCCAGTCGAACGGTTCATCCGCCGTCCAGCACTTCAAGATCAGGTCGAGCGATTCGCGTAAGCGTTCGTGGCGATCGGCAAAGGACAGGCCGCGCTCGTCGGCGAACAGCGGGCTTGGAAAGCCGGAGCCAAAGCCGAAGATGAACCGGCTGCCACCGATCAGGTGATCGGTCACCGCCGCTTGCATGGCGGTGTCGACGGGATGATGAAGATGAATGAGCTTGACCGCGGCGCCCATGCGAATCCGCTTGGTCAGCCCCGCCGCCTTGCACATCAAAAGCTCGGGCACCGGCAGCGTGTCCACCTTGTCGATATAGACCTGTTCACCGTGGTGCTCACTGATAAAGGCGTCGCGAAAGCCGAGCTGGTCGGCGAGCACGATTTCAGCAAGGTCCTCTTCGTAGGTTGCGGATGCGGTAGTGTGCGGGCGAAAGCCATTCGAAAAAATTCCAAATTCCATTCCCAGCTCCTGAATACGAGGCCACACGTTACGGCCCTGGCCGCGGCTTGACAACGCTTGAGCAAAACCGCGTATTCCGCAAGAAGGCCCGGTCGAAAGCGGAAAGACGGCAAAAAACGTCATGTCCTCGTTGCGCATCTATGGCGTCGCCCGCACCCGCGCATTTCGTGCGCTGTGGGTGGCGGAAGAGCTCGGCATTCCCTATCAGCAGATGCCGGTCGAGATCGGCGATGCCGGCGCGCGCGCGCCGGAATTTTTGGCGCTCAATCCGAACGGCCGCCTGCCGGTGATTGTCGACGGCGATTTCGTATTGCCGGAATCGCTCGCCATCACGCTCTATCTCGCCAAAAAATATTCGCCCGGAAAACTCTATCCGGCGAGGATCGAAGACGAGGCGCGGGTCTGGCAGTGGAGCTTTTGGGCCATCGCCGAGGTCGATCGTGGCGTCAATATCTGGTCGCTGCACGCGGTGCGGCTGCCGCCCGCCGAGAGAAACTCGGCCTTGCGCGAGGAGGCGCTCAAAGTCATCGCCTCGCCGTTCCGGGTGCTCGATGACGCCGTGGCGCAGGAACCCTATCTGCTCGGCCGTGATTTCACGGTTGCCGATCTCAATGTCGCCGCCGTCATCAGCCGCGCCGCCGATATGGATCTCTCGCCATGGCCGCATCTGAAGGCGTGGCTCATGCTCTGTCTCGACCGGCCTGCCGCACGCGCGGCGCTTGCGCTGAAGACCAAATCCGACAATGAAACCTCGGCCGATGTCACGCGCCGCATCGCACAGATCAACCGGCTATGAGCACGCCCTTCAATATCGGTCAGGCGCTCAGCGAAGGCGTTGCCGCGCACGGCCAGGGCCGGCTGCGCGAGGCCGAAAAAATCTATGCTCGCGTGCTCAAAGCCGCACCGGATCATTTCGATGCGCTCAACCTCCTCGGCACCGTCAAGGCGCAGGAGGGACATCTCGGCGAGGCGCAGCGTCTGTTTAGCGCAGCGGTGAAAGCCAATGCGCTCGCCCCGCAGGGCTGGAGCAATCTCGGCCAGGCGCTGCATGCGCTCAAGCGCAATGGCGAAGCGCTCGAATGCCTCGACAAGGCGCGGGCGCTGGCGCCCGACGACGTCAACATTCTTTATCAGCATGCCAATTCGCTGCTCAGCCTCGATCGTCCGGGCGACGCATTAAGCGAATTCCAGACGGTGCTCGAGCGCGCGCCGCAGCATGTCGAGGCGCGCATCAATTGCGGTCTCGCCCGAGCCGCGCTCGGGCTTTTCGAACCGGCGCTCGGGGATTTCGACACAGCGCTTGCGCTCGCGCCCGGCCATCCCGGCGCGTCCTACAATCGCGGCGTCGCCTTGATCAAACTCGGCCGCTACGAGGAGGCGGTTACCGCCAATGACGCCGTCATTGCGGTAGAGCCCGGCCATGGTAATGCCTGGCTCAATCGCGGCAAGGCGCTGGCGCAGCTCAATCGCTATGACGAAGCCATCTCAAGCTATGGCGAAGTGCTGGCGATCAAGAAAGACCACGCCGACGCGCATTTCAATCAGGCGCTGGCCTTGCTCACGCTCGGCCAATACCAGCGCGGCTTCGCCGAGTACGAATGGCGCTGGCGACGCACCGGCATGGCGCCGCAGAAGAGCCGCGGCAAGCCGTTGTGGCTTGGCGAATATCCGTTGGCGCGCAAGACCGTGCTCGTTCATGCCGAGCAGGGATTGGGCGATACGGTCCAGTTCGCGCGCTATGTGCCGATGCTGGCCGCGGCCGGCGCCAAAGTCGTACTCGAAGTGCAACCCGAACTGAAAGCGCCGATGTCGCGGCTCGACGGCGCCGCTACGGTGATCGCGCGCGGCGAGACGCTGCCACCATTCGACGTGCATTGTCCGTTCGGCAGCCTGCCGCTCGCCTTGAAAACGCAACCCGGAACGGTGCCGGCGCAAATTCCCTATCTCTCGGCCAGCGGGGCGCATCTTGCCAAATGGTCGGGAGAGATCGGCGCGCTGCCGCAGCCGCGCATCGCCATTGCCTGGTCGGGCAATCCGAGCCACGACAACGACCGCAACCGCTCGATCGCGTTTGGCCGTTTGGCGTCCTTATTCGCTGGCCCGGCAAGCTTCATCAGTATTCAGCGCGACGTGCGTCCCGAGGATACCACCGCGCTCGCCGCCGAAAATCGCGTGACGCATATCGGCCCCGAGCTTGAAGACTTTGCCGATACCGCGGCCGTGCTCGCGCTCTGCGATCTCGTCATCGCGGTCGATACCGCAGCCGTGCACCTCGCCGGCGCCATGGGCCGGCCGGTCTGGGTGCTCGTTCCCTTCGCGCCGGATTGGCGCTGGACGCTGCAAGGCGACACCACGCCCTGGTATCCGACGGCGCGGCTGTTCCGCCAGACCGCGCCCGGCGATTGGGACAGCGTTATTGCGCGCGTCGGCGCGGAACTCGCGGGACAGAAATTCCTCTAGATACTCGCGCATTGCGATTGAACGGTGAGTAACCGGAGTGCACGCATGACAACGCATCGTTTGGACGCGGGCGCCGATACCGTCCACTGGGGCTTCTTCGACGCCACGCTCAAGCCGCTCATCACCGTCGCGCCGGGCGACACCGTCGTGATGTCGTCGGTTTCAGGCGCGCCCTGGCAAGTGCCGGCGGCGGGTTCGGGCTTCACGGTGCCGAAAGCGCTGACCGATGTGCATGCGAGCGTGCCGCAGAAGCTCGGCCCCCACATGATGACCGGGCCGGTCGCCGTGCGCGGCACCAAGGCAGGGCAGGTGCTGGAAGTGCGCATCAAGGCGATCGAGCTCGGCTACGACTGGGGCTACAATTTCTCGCGCCCGCTGTCCGGTGCGTTGCCGGACGATTTCGACCGGGTGCATCTCATCCACATTCCGCTTGACCGCACCCGCATGGTCGGCCGCTTGCCGTGGGGTCTCGAACTGCCATTGAAGCCGTTCTTCGGCGTGATGGCCGTGGCGCCGCCGCCAAACTGGGGCGCGGTCGCCTCGCCGCCGCCGCGGCGCAACGGCGGCAATATGGACAACAAGGAACTGGTCGCCGGCACCACGCTCTATCTGCCGATCCACGTCGACGGCGCGCTGTTCTCGGTCGGCGACGGTCACGGCGTCCAAGGCGACGGCGAAGTCTGCGTCACCGCCATCGAGACCGGACTGGTCGGCACCTTCGAATTGCATGTGCGCGACGACATGAAGCTTGAACGGCCGATGGCGGAAACGCCGACGCATGTGATGACCATGGCGTTCGATCCCGATCTCGACAGCGCCGTGGTGATGGCTTTGCGCGACATGATCAAGCTCATTTGTGCGCGCACCCGCATTGCGCGCGAGGAGGCCTACACGCTGTGCAGCCTGGCGGCCGACCTGCGCGTCACCCAAGTGGTGAACGGCGCAAAGGGCATCCACGTCATGCTGGAGAAGTCGATGCTGCAACAGAGCCGTGCCGCGCCGGCGTAGCATTCGTGGGGTGGGCCGCTGTGCGCCTACGTCACCGCCCGTGCTCCCACAGCGACTCGAGCCGCTGCCGGAACGCCTTGGGCCGCTCGGCGAACAGCCGGTGGCCGACGCGGCCCGCGCGTTGCGCCAATGCGGTGGAGCGTTCGGCGCAGGCCGGCGTCAGGCGCGAGCGCCAATGCGCCAGCATCTGATGCGGCGCGGTGAGCCGCAGCAGGACTTCGATGTCCTGACATTGGCCGAGCCGGCCGCGCAACCGTTCGGCTTCGCCGATCCACATGCGGGCAAAGCGCGGCCAGAGCGGCTTCATCAATTCCATCTGGTAGCGCAGTTCGACGACGCGCTGGCGCAACGTGTGCAGGTCTTCGCCATTCGCCACCGCCCAATCGTCCGGGACATGGCTTCGCGCGCTGCGATAGCTTTTCGTCAGCTGGCCGGCGATTGCGGAAAATTCGAACGCATCGAGCGGCCACATTTCGACCGCAGCCATGGCGACATCGAGCCAGGCCAGGATGCCGTCGCGCAGCATCGGGGTGAGGCCCGAGCGCTCTTCGCTGTTGCGCAGCGCCTCGATCCGGGTGCGGATGGTTTCGCTCGTCCGCGTTGACAGCACCAGATTGCCTTTGTCGATGAGGGTGTCGAAGGCGTTGAGCGCCGCTGCGCCGTCGCGCGCCTGCGCCAGCGAGCGGGCGTGGTTGCGCCCCTCGTGCCGCCAACGCGTGGCATCGGGGATGAACGGCGCCAACAGCCGCATCAGCGCGCGCCATTCCTTCATGGTGCGGCGGAACTCGTGCACGGCCGCCTCATTGGTGCGGTCGGGGTCCGAGATCGCCTGCCGCGCCTCGGCCAGAATCCCAGCCGCGGTGGCGCGCACCGCAGGCCCAATCGCCGCTTTGGGTTGCAGGGCGGGTTTCTCGGCCATTAACGCTTCTAGAGGTCCGTGCATGTCGTTTCGATGGGTTTCTTCATGACATTATGACGAAAAATCAAGCCTGGCGCACTTCCCTTATGGCAGGGCGCTTGCTACATCAACTTGCGAAAAATCAATCGTTTGGCGCGGGGTGGAGCAGCCCGGTAGCTCGTCAGGCTCATAACCTGAAGGTCGTAGGTTCAAATCCTACCCCCGCAACCATTAAGGACGTACCGCCGTCTCCC